>JARFUG010000073.1 GCA_029289095.1 Desulfuromonadales bacterium | reverse complement strand
CACCCGCGCCCTCATGTCTGAGGCGCACACCGAAGCGTACTCCGCAAGCAAGGGGCGGCGGGGCGGGAGAGGCTCTCGGAAGAGGACCACCGACAGCATCCCGCAGGGCGCGTCGGAACCCCGGAGGACGTCGCCGCTCTCGCCCTCTATCTCGCATCCGATGAGAGCGCATTCGTGACGGGGCAGAACTTCGTCATCGACGGGGGGATGACCAAGAAGATGATCTACGTTTGAGGCCGGGAGCGCTCCTGCGCCCGCCGCTTCCCCCGCGCCTCGTCGACCTTCAGCACCACGGCGAGGGCCGCGGCGAAAAGGACGATGCAGAAGAGGATGGCGGTCTGCAGGCCGAGGGCGGCCTGCAGCACCCCGAGGCTCAGCAGCCCGACAATGGCGGCGGCTTTGCTGAACAGCCCCCAGAAGCCGAAGAGTTCCGCCGATTTCCCTTTCGGTGCGAAGACGCCGACCAGAGCGCGTCCCGCCGACTGGGTGGAGCCGAGACAGCTCCCCGCTACGATCCCGACGGCCAGAAAGACGTATTGCGCCTGCCAGTCGAGGCCGAAGGTCTCGCGTACGAAGCCGGAGATGGCGGGTGTCGCGTAGATCAGGGCGATGGCGACGATCCACAGGGCGAGCGTCGCGGCGTACGTCACCTTGGCGCCGATGCGGTCCTGGATGAAGCCGAATCCGAGAGCCCCGAGGGTGGCGGTGACCTGCACGACGACGAACATGAGGACGCGCACCCGCTCGTCCCACCCGATCACCTGGGCGCCGTAGATGAAGGTGAAAGCGATGATGATGTAAATCCCGCACATGGCGAAGAAGATCGACCCCATGAGAATCGCCAGATCGCGGTATCGCCCCAGATCGGCGAAGGTTCTCCTCACCCGGCGCACCCCCAGGGCCGGATAGCTGCTGCCCCGTTTCAGGCGCCTCGGGCGGCCCCGTTCCCTGACCCAGACGAAAGTGGGAATTGCCGCCACCAAAAAAAATCCGGCTGCGAAGGGGCCGACCCAGCGGATGCGATCGAAGTTTTCGAAACTCACCTCCCCCAGAAAGAGAAGGGCGAAGGCGGTCGCCGTCAGCCCCCCCACATATCCCAGCGCCCAGCCGAATCCGGAGATCTTCCCCAGGTCTTCGGGGCTCCCCAGGTCGGGGAGGAAGCTGGCGATGAAAGACTCCCCGACGGCGTAGCCGTAGTTGGAAACGATCAGAAGGACCATCCCCAGGACGATGAAGCCCGGGGCGACGAAGTAGAGCGCCGCCGTGGCGACGACGGTCAGCAGGTAGCTGGCGAAGAGGAAGCGTTTCCGCGTGGCGGTGAAGTCCATGACGGCGCCGAAGACCGGCGCCGTCAGGACGACCATCAGATAGCTCGCCGACAGGGCGACGCTCCAGAGAAGATTGCCGAGGCGGTAGCCGGTCTCGGCGTCGCCGACAATGAGTCGCGTGAAGAGGTCGCCGTAGATCACCGTGATGATCAGCAGCGTGTACCCCTGATTGGCGAAGTCGAACATCGCCCAGCCGAAAATTTCTTTTTTCGAAGCGTTTTGCATCTGTGAGCCGACCCTCGGAAGACAGGGTGCATATATTAGCTCATCGAAATGAATTTGTAACATTCAATCTTGGATGTCTTTACCGCAAAGGCGCAAAGTTCGCAAAGATGCCGAAGGCTTGCACTCTCCTTATGCTTTTCTTTGCGTTCTCTGCGTCTTGAGTGAACGAATTGAACGGGCGGTGGAAAGGCATTTCTTCTGAATAGCTGCAGGATTTTCATCCCTTCCCGCCGCGCATCTCTTCCAGGATGTCCCCCATGATCCCGACCAGGCAGTCGTAGACCTCTTCCCGGGAGCTGATGAAGAAGGGAATTTCGTGATTGAGGATCTCCTCCATCCGGTTCAGCACCCGCCCGTCGTCGCTCCCCAAAGCATCCATCACCGCCTCGAACATCTGGATGACCTCGTAGAGGTCGTTGCGGTCGAAGGGGGCCGGATCCGGCTTGCCGGCGAACTTCGGCACGTGCAGGTTGTCTTTTTTGCGCGGGTAGCGGTACTGAAGGTCTGAAGGTTTTATTTCGATGCCCATGGCTTTTCCTCTCCTGCATGGTTTTTAGGCAGCATCACCCCTTCGAAGAGCAGCCGGAGCACCCGCCCCCGCACATTCGGGGTTTGGGCGAGTCCTCGGCGCCTTCTGCGCAAAGGGCCGCCAGATCGGGCGCGTTCACATGCCACCTCCCCTCGATTTCGGTCCCCTTGAGCCTCTTCTGCTTGATATGCATCAGTACCGCCAGAGGCGTCGCTCCGAGCCTTTGCGCCGCTTCTTCGATAGGGATTTCCTCTCGTACCGTCATCGTCCTCAACACCTTTCGCGTCGCCCGAAAGACGAAAAGCCCGCCGGAGGCGACCTCCCGGCGGGCTTCTTTGCCTGATTAGAAACACTCCGTCGTGCTCCGTCGCCATATGCAAAAGCACGATTCGAGCCAACGCTCCTTTTACCGTCCCTTCACTACTTCGAGAAAGGCATTCAGGCTGCTCGAAGGTTTCATGTCGCGGCGGCGGATGAACATCGTCGGAACCCGCGCGAAGCGCTCCGGAACCTGATGGATCTGGAGGTTCTTGCCGTATTTTCCGCTCTCGATCACCGCCCTCGGCATGAGGGTGACCCCCATTCCCGCCGCAACGCAGCCGAGGATCGCTTCCAGAGAGCCGAACTCCATGACTTTCACCGCAGGTCTTCCCATCTCGTGAAGCCATGTCTCGAGTTTGGCCTGATAGGAACACCCCTTGCGAAAGCCGAGGAGCGCCCGGACTTCCGGGTTGTCCGGAGTGAAAGAGCCCGCCTTGCTCACCAGAACCATTTCCTCCAGGAAGATCTCCTCCTGGACGATCTCCGGGTGTTCGAGCGCCCCTCCGACGAAGGCGCCGTCGAGCTGATATTCGAGGACGTGCTGCCGAAGCTCGGCGCTCGTTCCGGTCCTGAGGGTGATGTCGACCATGGGGTGGCGCTGGTGATAGTCGGCCAGAAAGGGGGGGAGGCGGATGGCGGCCGTCGTCTCCATCGAACCGAGGGTCAGCGTCCCCTGGGGATCGTCGCAATCGGCCAGCACCATTTTCGCCTCGATCGCCAGATGCAGCATCTTTCGGGCATAGGCGAGGAGCTTGTCGCCGCGGGGAGTCAGGCTCATGCCGCGCGGCTTGCGGTAGAAGAGCTCGGCGCCGAGCTCGGTCTCCAGGGTGCGCAGCCGGGCGGTGATGTTCGATTGGACGTAGTTGAGCTTTTCGGCGGCCCGCGAGACGCTCCCCTCTTCGGCGACCGCCAGAAATATCCTCAAGGAGTTCAGATCCATTCCCAATCCGTTCCTATCACCAATAGTGAACTTCGCATCAAAACTAATCATTAGACATGAGATCTCGTCAAGGATAAATTTGTCTCGAACAGATTGCAGAGGATGTGAGGATGACAAAGGAGACGCGAAAAGTGCTCATCGGAGGGATCGTCGCCCTGGCCATCGTCATGGGGGTGAGCCGCTTCGTCTATACGCCTTTGCTCCCGCTGATGCAGCGCGATCTCCTTCTCCCCGACGATCTGGCGGGCTATCTCGCCTCGGCCAACTACGCCGGGTACCTCGTCGGCGCCCTCTGGGCCGCCCTGGCGCCGTCGAGATGGGGACGCGCAGCAACCCTGAAGGCGAGCCTTCTCGTCAATCTTCTCTCCATCGTCGGAATGGGGCTCACGTCCTCTTTCGCACTCTGGACACTTCTGCGTTTCGTCTCGGGGGTGAGCAGCGCCGTCGTCTTCGTCCTGGCCTCGGGGATCGTCCTTCAGGTCCTTGTTCGACGCGGCCGACCCGGGTGGTCGGGTCTTCTCTACGCGGGGGTGGGGATCGGCATTGCCCTGAGCGCCCTCGCCGTTCCGGCGTTCGATCTCCCCTTTGGGTGGCGCGGCGGGTGGATCGGGCTGGCGGCGCTGTGCACCCTTGCGGCGTGGATGCCGTGGCGATGGCTCAAGGATGCGCCCGCGGGGACGCAGGGAGCCAAACCCGAGCGACCCGACGTCCGATTCAAGGGGTATCTCCCCTGGCTGACCGCCGCCTACTTCTGCGAAGGGCTCGGCTACATCATCACCGGCACCTTCCTCGTCGCCCTGCTGCATCGCATGCCGGGGATGGAGGGGACGGGGACGCTCGCATGGCTCCTCGTCGGCCTGGCCGCCATCCCCTCGTGCATCGTCTGGATGAGGATAGGCATGAGGATCGGTCCGGTGGCGGGGCTCGTTGCGGCCCACCTCGTCCAGGCGGTCGGCATCGTCCTTCCCATCGTCTGGGCCGGGTTTCCGGGAGCGCTCCTCGGCGCGATCCTCTTCGGCGGCACCTTTATGGGGATCACGACCCTGACCCTTTTTCTCGGGCGCTCCATCGCCCCCGAGCGCGCCAACCTCGCCATCGGTCTTTTGACCGCCGCCTTCGGCACGGGGCAGATCATCGGCCCCGCCGTTGCAGGCGTTCTGGCGGTTTCGACCGCCAGTTTCACCATTCCTCTCGTCGGCGGGGCTCTAACGGTGGCCGCCGGAGCGCTGTGCCTGCTGGTCGGTCAGCTCATGACGGGCCGCGCCGCCGACGTACAAACCCCCTGAGAAAAGGAGAGAAACGATGCCCTACGTCAACATCAAGATCACCCGGGAAGGCCAGAGCATCACCGCCGAGCAGAAGGCCGAGCTCATCGCCGGCGTCACCGACCTCCTCGTCAAGGTCATCAACCGGGGTCCGGCGACCACGGTGGTGGTCATCGACGAGATCGAAATGGACAATTACGGGGTTGGGGGAGAGTCGATCACCGTGCGCAGGGCGAAGGGGAAGTAACGGATCTACTTGGGACCCGCGGTCCAGCACCGCGGGTTTTCCCCTTGCGGCCTCATTCCCACCTGGCTTCTCAACATCTCCTTGTCTCCCCGTCCTCCCCCTGTTATTCTGCATCTCCTTTCCTGGAATTCGATCAGCCGATGAACAATCCCGAACCTTCACATGACCCTCAACAGGGGGGAATATTTCCCCGCACCTACCAGGTGGCGGTTCGCGCACTATGCGAGTTCACCGCCAAGGCGGGCGATCTCGATCTGCGCTTCACTCCTTCGCCATCGGCGCAGGAAGGGATCACCGGTCATGCGACCGTCGCTTCGCGGCGCGGCGACGGCTACCGAAACGAGATCGCGCTGAGCGGCGCGTACCGCGGACTCCTCGTCCGGGGGAGGGCGGACGGCTACGATCCGGCGCTCAATCAGCTCGAGGAAGTAAAGACCCATCGGGACGCCCTCGACCGGATGCCCGACAACCACCGCGCTCTGCACTGGGCGCAGGCGAAGATCTACGGCTGGCTCTTTTGTCAGGCCGAAAAGCTCTCCGAACTGCGTCTGGCCCTCGTCTACTACGACATCGTCAGCGCGCGTGAAACCGTTTTCAGCGAACTGTTCCAGGCGGAGGCTCTTCGGCATTTTTTCGAGACGCAGTGTGAAATCTTCCTCGATTGGGCCGAGCAGGAACGTGCCCACCGCTTCGCCCGCGATCAGGCCCTGACCAAGCTGCAATTTCCGTATCCGTCCTTCCGCTCCGGTCAGCGCACCCTGGCCGAGGCCGTCTACAGGGCGGTCGGCGCCGGCCGTCCTCTCCTGGCAGAGGCTCCCACCGGCATCGGCAAGACCCTTGGTACGCTCTTTCCGATGCTCAAGGCGATGGCTCCGCAGTCTCTCGACAGGGTCTTTTATCTGGCGGCCAAGACCCCCGGCCGCAGGCTCGCCCTCGAGGCTCTCGATCGGCTGCGTGAATGCGCGCCGGGGCTGCCTCTGCGGGTTCTGGAACTCGTCGCAAGGGAGAAGGCGTGCGAGCATTCCGACAAGACGTGCCACGGCGAGTCGTGCCCTCTGGCCCGCGGTTTCTACGACCGGCTGCCGGCTGCGCGGGAGGCCGCCCTGGCGGGTCGGCTCGATCAGGAGGGGGTTTGGGCCGCGGCGCTCGATCACCAGGTCTGCCCCTATTATCTCGCCCAGGAATTGGCGCGCTGGGCCGATGTGATCGTTGGGGACTACAACTACTATTTCGATCTTCACGCCATGCTCTACGCCCTGGCCGTCTCCAGCCAGTGGCGCATCGGCGTCCTCGTCGACGAGGCGCACAATCTGGTCGAACGCGCCCGGGGGATGTACACGGCCGCGCTCGACCCGGCGGTGTTCGACGCGGCGCGGCGCTCGGCCCCGGCCGTCCTCAAAAAACCGCTGGAGCGCGTCCAGCGCTGCTGGAGCGCGCTTCACAAAGAGCAGGACGCACCGTACCGCACTATGGAAGAGGCGCCGCAGAAGCTTACGACGGCGCTCCAGAAGGCGCTTGCCGCCATCGACGATCATCTTGTCGAGAGCCCTCCCGGTCTCGACAGGGCGCTGCAGGACTTCTTTTTCCAGGCCATGCACTTCTGCCGGATGGCCGAGCTCTTCGACGAGCACTCTCTCTTCGACATCCGGGCCGTCCCCGGGGCACGGCGCAGTCGCTCGGCTCTGACCATACGAAACGTCGTCCCCGCGCCCTTTCTGCGCCCCAGGTACGAAGCGGCATGCTCGACGGTCCTCTTCTCGGCGACCCTGCGTCCGGGGCGTTTTTACCGGGACATGCTCGGTCTCCCCCCAGACACCTGCGGCATCGAAGTCGACTCGCCCTTCACCTCCGACCAGTTGGCGGTCCGGGTCGTCGATCGAATCTCGACCCGTTTCCGGCATCGCGACGCTTCTCTCTCGCCTATCGTGCAGTTGATGGCGGATCAGTTTGCAAAGGCGTCGGGAAACTACCTGGCCTTCTTCAGCAGTTTCGACTATCTTGACCAGGTGGCCGGGCTCTTCGAAGCGCGCTGCCCCCACATTCCGACATGGCGGCAGGAGCGCCGCATGGACGAGAGCGCCCGACACGCTTTCCTCGCGCAATTCGCCGCAGGGGGCCGCGGGATCGGCTTTGCCGTGCTGGGAGGGGCCTTCGGCGAAGGGATCGACCTGCCGGGGGAGCGCCTCATCGGCGCCTTCATCGCCACCCTCGGGCTGCCGCAGGTCAATCCGGTGAACGAACGGATCAGGGAGCGCATCGACGCGCTCCTCGGCGCCGGGTACGACTACACCTATTTCTACCCCGGCCTGCTGAAGGTGGTGCAGGCCGCGGGCCGGGTGATCCGGACCGAGAAAGACCGGGGGGTCGTTTTCCTCATTGACGACCGCTTCTCCCGCCCTGAAGTGCTGCACCTGCTGCCGCGCTGGTGGGACGTCGGCGTGATACGAGCTCTTCCTGTCCCGATCGTTGACGACATGAACTCCGACCATGTGGATAGCCGATGCCCCGCGATGCCGTAGTATTGATGGATCTGCAGATCGATTACTTCGAAACCTTCGGACGCAGGCCCCTTGCCGCCGGCATCGTGAAGCGCCTGATCGAAGTCGCCAACAGCATTCTGGCCGGCGGCGCTCTCCCCGATGCTCTTCCGGTTCTCGTCGCCAGCCACTTTTCGCCGAACGACCGCATCGGCAACTATTTCCGCAAGCGTGCGGCGATCTCAGGAACGAGGGGAGCGCAGATCGATCCGCGCCTGGAGGTTCCGCAGAACGTGCGCACCTTCGTCAAGTCGCGTTCGAGCGCCTTCAGCAGTCCGGATTTCGAGCGCTACCTGCGGGAAAACGACATCACCCGCCTCATTCTCATCGGCGTTACGGCCGAAGGGTCGGTGCGCGCCACGGCGCGCGAAGGGGTGCGCCGCGGCTTCGACGTCCTCGTCCCCCTGGATGCCGTCGCCACCGACTCGCATCTGAAGATGTCCTTCGCCCGGCTGGCGATGCTTCAGGCCGACGTGCGCATCGTGCGCAAACTATCCTCCCTTCTTCCCCCTTCCACTCCCTCCGAAAAAGAAACCCCCTGACGGCTGGAGCCGACAGGGGGAGGTAAGCGTCTCGCGTCGGTAGGCAGATACCGTGTTCAGCTACCAGTGGTACCCCAGAAGAACCCCGACATGGGTGCCGCCGACCTCGACATCGGCAGCAGCAATGAGCGGCGATCTTCGCGTCGTCGGTGGGTGAAGCAGGAAAATGTGTTTTGGGAGACCCGGTGGCCGATTTCAAGGCAGATGCTAATATTTTTCTAGCATGCCGCTGCTTTAATGATGCCATGGAGAACGAAATGCCCAAGGCGCAGCCTCAGCCGATCCCTCCGGACCTGCAGTCCCCCGGGTTCTATTTCAACCGGGAGCTGAGCTGGCTCGCCTACAACCGCCGCGTCTTTCATCAGGCCCAGGATGGGCGCATACCCCTGCTGGAGCGGGTGAAATTCGCAGCCATCGCCGGCGCAGGCCTCGACGAGTTCTTCATGAAGCGCATCGGAGGGCTCAAGCAGCAGCTCGCCGCAGGGGTGCAGGCGTCCACCGTCGACGGGCGCACTCCGCAGCAGCAGATCGCCGAGTGCTACGAGTTCGTCCGCTCGCACCAGAAAGAGAGAGAGAAGTCCCTGCGGCGGCTCTTCAAGGAACTGCGCGGCGCGGGGATCGAGATCATGCATTATGCGGATATCTCTGCCGAGGAGAAGGAGGCGCTACGGGAAGACTACTTCCGCAACATCTTCCCTCTGGTGACGCCGCAATCGATCGACCCGGCGCATCCTTTTCCGTTTGTTTCCAATCTCTCCCTCAACCTGCTGGTGACGCTGCGCTATCCCGAAGACCGGGAGATCTCTCTGGCGCGGGTCAAGGTTCCCGTCGGCTCCGGCGCCCCCCGCTTCGTGAAGGTCGGATCGCGGCTGCGCTTCGTTTTTCTGGAAGAAGTGATGGAGAACAATCTCGACCTTCTCTTCCCCAAAATGGAAGTGGTCGGATGCGAGATTTTCCGGGTGACCCGCAACGCCAACACCAGCCCGAGGGAGGAGCACGCCGAGGATCTTCTTTCTCTCATCGAGTCGACCCTGCGCGAGCGCAAGTTCGCACCAATCGTCAGGCTGCAGGTGCGTCCCGGCATGGATCCGCTGCATCGGGGGCGCCTGGCCGTGGAGCTCGGCCTCGACGAGGAGGCCGATGTTTTTGAAGTCGAGGGGATGATCGGCCTGCGCGATCTGCACGAGCTCTCCGCTTTGAATATCCCGGCGCTGAAGGATCCCCCTCATCAGCCTGTGGGACACCCGGCCCTGAAGACTCCCAGGAGCATCTTTCACGTCATTCGCGACAGCGGCGCCCTCCTGCTCCAGCACCCCTACGAGTCGTTCGACTCCTCGGTCGAGCGTTTTCTCAGGGAAGCGGCCGCCGACCCCAAGGTGCGGGGGATCAAGATGACCCTCTACCGCACCTCGAGCCGCGGTCCCATCGTCGATCTCCTCATCGCCGCCGCCCAGAACGGTAAGCAGGTGGCGGTGGTGGTCGAGCTGCAGGCGCGTTTCGACGAAGAAGCCAACATCCGCCTGGCCAACCGCATGGAAGAGGCGGGGATTCACGTGACCTACGGCGTCCTGGGGCTCAAGACGCACTGCAAGGTCGTGCTCGTTGTGCGGCAGGACTTCAACGGGCTGCGCCGCTACGTTCACATCGGCACCGGGAACTACCATCCCTTGACCGCGAGGCTCTACTCCGACCTGGGTCTCTTGATCTACGACGCGAACTTCGGACAGGATGCCACCGAACTCTTCAACTATCTCACCACCGGCTACACCCCGAAGCGCAACTACAAGAAACTTCTGGTCGCCCCCAAGATCCTCAAGCGCGCCCTTCTGGAGCGGATCGAGCGGGAGATCGCTGTCCACACCCCAGAAAACCCGGGACGCCTGCAGTTCAAGATGAACGGCCTGGAGGACGTCGACATCGTGCGCGCCCTCTACAGGGCCTCGCAGGCGGGGGTCAGGGTCGATCTGATCGTGCGCGACAACTGCCGCCTTCGCCCGGGTGTGCCGGGGCTCTCCGAGAACATCCGGGTGATCTCCATCCTCGGACGCTTTCTGGAGCATGCTCGTCTCTACTATTTCCGAAACGGCGGGGACGAAGAGTACTTCATCGGGTCGGCCGATGCCATGATGCGAAACCTCGAATCGAGGGTGGAGGTCCTTGCCCCCGTGGAAGCGCCGGCCCTGCGCGGGGAGCTTCGCGAGATGCTCGATATCCAGTGGGAGGACCGCTGCTTCGCCTGGGAGCTGCAGCCCGACGGGGAATACCGCCTTCTCGGCCCGGCGAAGGAGCCGTGCGTGTCGAGCCAGGAGAGCCTTATCGAGCTGGCTCGGAAGCGAAGCCAGGATGTGATGCGGCTGCGCAAGCGAAAGAGCAAGACATTGGGACGACGCAACCTGCGAATCACAGAGTAGGGGCAGGCCCCTGTGTCTGCCCTGGGCGGCAAAAGGGGCGCTCCCACGGAAGAATTTGCCTTTTCCTCATGGACAATATGAAACAGCTCACTCTTCTTCGGCATGCCAAATCGAGTTGGAAAGACCCGGCCCTGGCCGACTTCGATCGTCCTCTCAACCGGCGGGGGAGAGAGGATGCTCCGCGTATGGGGGACCGGCTGCGCGAGGAGGGGGTCTTCCCCGATCGGGTCGTCGCCAGTCCGGCACTGCGCGCCCGGATGACGGCCGAGGCGATCGTTGCCGCCCTGGGGCTCGGCGCCGAGCGGTTGAGCTTCTGCGAGGCGATCTACGAGGCCGATCTCGAGCGTCTCATGGATCTCGTGCGCGGTCTTGATGATACCGACGATCACGTCCTGCTGGTGGGGCACAACCCGGGCCTGACCGACCTTTGGAACCATCTCTCGCACACGGCCGTCGACAATATTCCGACCTGCGGCGTTTTCAGCCTGCGATTTTCCAATGCGTCATGGGGAAGTCTGTGCCAGGGAAGCGGCCAGACGGTTTTCACGGCGACCCCGCGGCGGATCGAAGAGGCCGGGCCTTTGGAGGAAAAGACGATGGGAAAGGAAAAAAAGAAGGGGTGCCTCCACGGAAAATCGGAAGCGAAGAAAAAGCCGGGAAACTATAAGTGCGACAAGTGCGGCGCAGTGAGCGCAGAGGAAAAACACCTTTGCCGCCCCGAGAAGATCAAGGATAAGAAAAAGAAGTAAGTAGGGCGAAGACGGGAACGCCGCAGCCGGGTTTTCCCCCGATGCCGAAGCCTTCCCTTGGATTGTTGATATTTTATTGGGATAATTCACTCAGGCTCAATTGAAATCGGTGAGTCTCGGAGAGCAGCCATGAGTTACCGCGATCGGTTCCGGGTTGAGGAGGGGGCGATAGTCGATCTGGAGAAGATCGACCCGGGCGGCAGCGACGAACGCCATGGCAAGAAATCGGCTGTGGCGGAGACGGCCAGGCTGAGCCGGAAGCTGCAGGAGCTGCAGTACCTGCTTTATGCGGAAAACCGGCGCTCCCTGCTGATCTGCCTGCAGGCTATGGATGCCGGCGGCAAGGACGGCGCCATCCGCCACGTGGTCGGACCGCTGAATCCGCAGGGGGTCCGGGTCTACAGTTTCAAGGAGCCGTCGGCGCAAGAGGCCGCGCACGACTTCCTCTGGCGCATCCACAAGCAGGTCCCGCCGCGGGGGGAGATCGCCGTCTTCAACCGTTCCCATTACGAGGATGTCCTGGTTGCCCGGGTTCGCAACCTGGTCCCGGAAGAGGTCTGGTCCCGCCGCTACAGGCTGATCAACGATTTCGAAGCCAACCTGATCGCCGGCGGCACGCACATCCTCAAGTTCTTCCTGCATATCAGCTCCGGTGAGCAGCTCAAGCGCTTCAAAAAACGCCTCGACGACCCGACGCGCCACTGGAAGATCAGTCTGGCCGACTACACCGAACGGGACGTCTGGGCGCAGTACCAGCAGGCCTATGCGGAGGCGCTGAGCCGAACCAGCACCGCTCAGGCCCCCTGGTTCGTCATCCCGGCCGACCGCAAATGGTTCCGCAATCTGGCGGTCTCGAACATCCTTGTCGAGACGCTGGAGTCGCTGGATATGGCTTTCCCGCCGCCGACCGCCGATATCGAAGAGGTCCGCCGCCGCTATCATACGGCCATGCGGGGGGAGGCGAAGGCGCGGGAAGGACGGAAGGTTTCAGGCAGGTGACGGAATTTCGCTCTGCTCCGCCTCCAGAGCGAGCCTGCGGCCGAAGGCGCTCTCAAGCAGGTCCCCCTTGGTTCGCCCGCCGTAGAGCTCCACCGAAAGGTCCTCCTTCCCCCGAAGCGTCATACCGACCTCCTTTGCGGAAAGGCGACAGCGGACCTCCTGCACGAGGGCGGCCCTCCTGCGATCGAGGCCGTCGGCAAGACGCACGATCCCGCCGAGGCGCCTGACCAGTTCCTGATCCTCCGGTGCGAGTCGGACGAAATGCTCATGCTTCTTCTTCGGCAGCGCCTTGCGGTGGTAGCGGGCGACATTGGCGACGATTTCCTGCTCGCGGGGAGTGAAGCCGAAGAGGCGGGCGTGGCGGATGAGATGGTAGGAATGCTTGTGATGGCCGGAGTAGCCGATGAAGTAGCCGACGTCGTGCAGCAGGGCCGCCGCCTCCAGGAGCCTGCGGGAGCGCTCGTCCAGGTTGAAGGAGGGGGCAAGGGCGTCGAAGATCTGCAGGGCGAGGGAAGCCACCTGACGGGTGTGCCCCTCGTCGACCTGGCAGGAGCGGGCGAAGTCGAGCACCGCCGAGCGCCAGTCGCGCGCCGGCCTCGACTCCGGAATCAGCCCGTGCTTCTGCAGCCCCCGCAGGATCAGCCCCTCGCGTATCCCCCGCTCGTTGACCCGAAGGACGTTGGCCCCCAGGTGACGCATCAGCTCATTGACGGCGGTCACCCCGGCGAGGATGATGTCGGCCCGGTCCGGGTTGAGGCCGGGGATCTCGCGGCGCGCCTTGAGATCCTTGCGCTGCAGCATCGCAAGCAGATGCACCACCTCCGAGCGCAGCACCTCGTAGCCGTGCACCGAATCGTAGCGCTCGCCTCGCATCGCCATCACCATCGCGGCCAGCGACGTCAGGGTCCCCCCCGAGCCGATGAGCCCCGCCACCGGCTCGGGGTCTTCCATCGCCTTGCGTAGCCCTGAACGGATGTTGCGACGCAACCGATTGAAATCGCTGTCGCTCACCGGGTCGCTGCGGACGAAGCGCTCGGTCAGGACCACCGCCCCGAGCTCAAGGGAGAAGATCTCCTCGACATGCCGTCCGACGGTGGTGACCACCTCAAGGCTGCCGCCGCCGATGTCGATGAGGGCGTGGCGCGCATGCTCCAGGTCGAAGTGGTGCTGCGCGCTCAGCACCGCCAGCTCCGCCTCCTCCTCCCCGGAGATGAGGGAAATCTCCCCCCCCGTTTCCCGCCGCATCGCCTCAAGGAACTCCCGGCCGTTGGACGCGCGGCGCACGGCGCTCGTCGCCACCGCCTCCACTGCCGTCACCTCCAGCCCGTCGGCGATCTTCTTCATGCGCAGCAGCCCCTCGCGTGCCCGCTCCCACGCCGCAGGAGAGATTCGCCCCGAAGACGAGAGCCCTTCGCCCAGGCGCACCGTGGCCTTCTCGTCGTCGAGCACGCGGTATTCCCCTCGCTCATCCCCTTCGACCACGATGCAGCGGATGGAGTTGGTGCCGATGTCGATGGCGGCCAGGCGCAGCGTTTTCATGGATTGTTCACCGCTTGCTCGATGATGACGTTTGTAGGGGCGGCCCCCTGTGGACCGCCCAGGCAGGCACAAGGCCTGCCCCTACGAACCACACGATGATTATTGAATCGACCCCCGCAACCCCTCAGCCACTTCCGTCAGTGGCATCTCCCCGTGCAGGGCGACAAAGCGCTCGAAGTGCTTGTGCCGTTCCCCCGAGATCGCCGCCAGCGTCGCTTCGCGCCCGGGTCCTGAGTCCTCTTCTGCGGCGAGAAGAGCGGCGAAGACGTCGAGATCGTGCATTTTGCCCAGTTCTTCCTGATAGTTCTTGAGTGTACCATGGATCGATAGGAAGCTGGAACCGAAGAGCGGCGAGAGGATCTCGGCGCGGTAGCGCAGATGCTTGACCGCGATGCGCAGACGGTGCTGATCGTCGACCTCCTCCTCTCTCAGCGCCGTAAGGAGGAGATGCGGGATTGCGCTCCCCTTGAGATCAAGGGCGCCCCGAGCGAACTCGGTCATGGAGACGAACGCCGGATGATCGGCGGCTTCGCCGAATAGAACAGGGTGGCCGGCATGGCGGTAGAAGCGGCGGGCCAGGGAGCCGTTGCGCCATTTGTCGAGAGCGGGGCGCAACCTCTTGCGTTCTTCGATGCGGCGTGATGCGCAGCGCGCCAGAGGGGCTGCCAGAAATTCACGCCCGGGGGAACCGAGCCGCTCTGCAAGGCGACGAAGAAAGAAAAAGGCCTCGTCGGCATTGCGCAGATCACCCAGCGACTTCGTCACCCGGCTGAATTTGCGGCGCAGGGGACGCAGCGCTTCCTGCGGATAACAGGGGGAGAAAAGGGTGAGCGCCTCGCGCACACGTCGAGAGGCGACGCGCAGATCATGAATCGCCTCTGTGCCGCAGTCCTTCTCGGAGCGCTTGAGTTGGGCGAAGAAGGCATCGCCACGCTCGAACAAAAGGGCGCGAGAAGCGAGCCACAGGGGAGTGGAGCTTTTGATCCGCATCGTCAGACCGGGTCGGCGAAGGGCGCTTCGCGGCGCGTGCGTGTCGTAATCATTCGAGAGCCTTTCGCAGTTTCCGGCGGGTTTTCTTCAGCCTTCGGGCGACGCCCACCGGGGGCTTCTCTTCGGCTCCGGTGAGTTTGCGTTCGGCCTTGGCCAGACGGCGGCCGGTCTTCTTCGGCCGCCGCTCGGGAGTCGCCTCGATGCGGTCGAGAAGGTCGACGAGCTTAAGGATCTGCCTTTCGACCTTTTTCGCTTCCTTGCCCGGCTCGCCGCCGGCAAAGCGCGCGTGCACCGCGGCGGCGAGCGATGCGACCTTTTGGCGCAGTCTCTCTGCCGCCTGACTCACCCCCGTTTCCAGTTTTTCGGAGGGGGCGTCAGGCGGAGCCGCCAGCGCCGCAGCCTGGGCAACGATCGCCGGGACCGCTCGCGGGTTCATCCCCCGGATACGGCCGAGCTGCGCCGGATCGGCTGAGGCCAGCTTTTCATAATCGTCGAACCCGGCTTCGATCAGCCGTCCCGCCAGCACCTCGCCGATCCCTTTGATGCGGGACAGCGCTTTCACGATCTGCTCCATGTCGATCCTCCCTTCGTGAGAGAGTCCTGTCGATCACGGCTATCAGTTCAAGGTTAGATTATCATTAGAAGGTTTGCAAATCGGGGAGCAATCTCTCTGGGGCGGTTGAGCGCTTCGCGCCCCGAGGCGTTCTGCGCCGAAGTCCTCGACGTTCTCGGCGTGCGCGTCGGGGTGACGTCGGAGGATCTCGCCCGCATTCCGAAATCTTCAAGCGATTGCATAACGGCGACACCTCGCCCACGGCTGTCAATAGAATCGGCCGATGTGACTCTTTGCTCCGACGGATAACCTTTCCGGGATTTACCTTGATATCCGCAAGCGGGACGATATCTTCCGAAAATTTGACGCCCATGAATGCACCTCCTTTTGA
>JARFUG010000005.1 GCA_029289095.1 Desulfuromonadales bacterium | reverse complement strand
GGGGTAGGAATTGGAATGAAGGTTCAGGGAGATGCCGTACCAGGAATGACAAAAATTGCTTTAAGAAACCTTTGGATTATTCATACCTTAGTTCTAAATGACAAGTCCCTGGACAGATTGGTGGTAGGCAGGGCACAGAGGTGAACGAGAGAGATTTCTCTCCCCCGCCGTTTGACGAGATCACAGAATCGACTTGCCGAGAACCGCACCTCGAAAGATCCCCTTTGCGTCGCACAGCGCTGAGGATTCCCAGTCCGGCCTTTGAGGATCGGACAAGGTCAGCACCAGCAATCTATCACCGGTCTGCATGACGACCCCCTCCTCGATAATATCGACGACCTCTCCAGGCGAGCGCCCGGGCAAACTGTCGTCCAGAGTGCGGGCTTGTCGGACGATGATTTTTTCATTTCCGGATGCGATCATCGGGGGCGAAAGTGGATTGGGGAAAGGGTGAAAACTCAAGGCTTTGACGAAGCTGGAAATTTTTCCTGCCGGCCATCCGGGGTCGATCATCCCTTCAAAAGGAACCGTGTTGTAATAGTACGTCCGCAGACTCAGGTCCTGGGGATAGGAGCGCAGGCGTCCGGACGAAATATCGTCCACCAAGGTCCGGAAGAGGTCTGCTCCATGCGTGTAGCACTTCGATAAAAGGGATAAGCCTGTTTCATCGGGCTCTATGGCAAAATTCCTGCTCGCGACGATCTCCCCTGAATCGACGCGCTCCTTCATGTAGTGAAAGGCAACCCCGTACTCTTTCTCTCCATTGATTATGGCCCAGACCCACCCGTTCGATCCGCCGTAGCGAGGCAGCGGACCAGGATGAAAGTTGATGCATCCCAAAGCTGGAACCGATAGTACTTCAGACTTGTAGATCTGAAGAAAAGCGGCATTGATCAAGAGGTCTGGTTTGGATTTTTCCAATTCATTAATAAAAAGGTGATCATTGATATTTGAAACTTCAATCACTTTCAATCCGGATTGCCTTGCAAGATTTTCCAGTCTTGATGTCTCCAGGTTGTTTTTACTATCAATCAAAACTGAGACGACATCTATTTTAGATTCAACAAGCATTTCCAGACATTCAAACCCGATTCTCTCCCCGCCGGCAAGAACGATGCGCATGACGGTTCTCCTTTAATAAAGCTGAACATTAATACTTCTTACGTTCTTTGAACGTTTGGAAGTTAGCATCAAGTAGATGGATGTCAATTGTAAGGAGATGGAGCGCGACCTGCGGGCGAAGGCGAGAAGTTGAAGAAGGCAAGCGAAAACTGGTTGACATCGAGACGATGCGTGCACTTTTCAACCAGGCAACACAGTTCGGCTTCCTGTGCGGCTCGGGTGAGTGCAGCGAAAGGGAGGTGGGGCGCTTTCCCTGAATTCTGTTGGAGTCTTATCCTCTACTTCGATCGTTTCAATCCATCAATCACTGACTCAAAGCGATTGCGCAGCCTGGCAATTATCCCGATCTCACGTTGGATGATAATATTTTTGTCTTCACCATAGACCTGCCGTGCAAAGCTCATGATCAACGCCCGAGCTTCGGCTTCGGGGACCATTTTCAACAGCGTGTCTTTCTGGGGGCACGTCCCGGCCCTGGAGTGGAAAACGATTCTCACACCGTTCCGGCGCTCGAAAATATGCCGCATGATAAATGGGTAGAGCCGGCAATCGATGGGCCGCTCATCGTGAATTCTGCAATAACCACCATCGGCTAAATAAGGGCAATCGCGCCCTTCTCCGGAGAGGATGTAATAATTGCCGGCTTCCCGGAGAGAAAACTTTCCGACGTGATGGCTAAATAGCCTCTCGTACTCTTCTTTTGTGATCAGAACATTCGTCCACTGCGGCCCAGCGCAGCAGTTTATGGTGCACCCCTGGCAAGGGTGATCGTTGCAGGCGTAAACGCTGTCGACTTGCTCGCTCATGATGGCTATCCGCAAATGAGTTAAATTTCCTAAGCATTGCCGAAAACGTCCCCAAGTCAAACGAAAATCTCTGGGGGGGCATCACGCCGCAAAATAGTGTCTATCAGCGCACCAGCAATCACCTTCCTGCTTCCGTTCCTCTCGCCTTCGCCAAGGATTTCAGACGCTCAAGCATCCCCGCCGTGACACCGACAGAATTTCTGGCCATGCAGTGAATCTGCGAGGAGTTGGGAGTTAGGAGTGAGGAGAGCCCGCGGAGAGATCAAGGCAAAACCTCACTGGAACGCAGATAAAAATCGGCCCGGCCGCCGCAGCGGTGCTGCTTTGGCGGAGGAGGCATGCTTTGCATACGCGGATTTCCGCGGATCTTCAAAAAATCAGATTTTGATCAGAGCTTTTTCCGCGTAAATCTGCGTCCCATTGGACTTTCGCTCTTTCGTTTAGCCTCCCAACTCCCAAATCCCAACTCCCAACTCCTGCCCTCACGAAAAATACAGCCCGTGCTTCTTCATCAGGGCATACACCGCCGGGCGGCTGAGGCCGAGAGCTTCTGCGGTTTTCATGATGTTGCCCGCCTGCTTTTCCATGACCTCGACCACCATCGATTTTTCCAGGCGATCGCGGGCTTCCCGCAGGGTCAGCCCCTCGAAACCGAACGTCTGCTGTGCGGCCTCGGGCTCGACGAGCCCGAGGTGCTGCGGTTCGATAATCGGGGTTTCGGCAAGAAGCGCCGCGCGCTTGACCCGGTTTTCGAGTTCCCGCACGTTGCCCGGCCACTCATGCTGCTGCATGGCGTCGAGGGCTGCGGCGCTGAACCCCTTTACTTTTTTTCTCTGCCCCTCGGCGAAACGGTGAAGGAAGAGTCCAGCCAGCATGCCAATGTCGCTTCCCCGCTCACGCAGGGGAGGCAGGGTGATAGTGATCACGCTGATGCGGTAGTAGAGATCGTCGCGGAATTTTCCCTCCGCCATCGCCTCGGCCACATCGATATTGGTGGCGGCGATGATCCGGGCATCGACCGGGATGTCTTCCCTTCCGCCGAGGCGCTGGATCTTCTTGTCCTGCAGAAAACGCAGGAGCTTGACCTGCAGAAGGAGCGGCAACTCTCCGATCTCGTCGAGAAAGAGGGTGCCGTCGCGGGCGTATTCGACCTTTCCCTGCACACGGCTCAGCGCCCCGGTGAAGGCCCCTTTTTCATGCCCGAAAAGCTCCGATTCAAGAAGGTTCTCCGGAATTGCCCCGCAGTTCAGGGGGATGAACGGCCCCTGTCGACGCCGGCTTTCGTTGTGGACGGCCTTGGCGACGAGTTCCTTTCCGGTGCCGCTCTCTCCGAGGATCAGCACCGGAACATCCGAGGCGGCCACCTTTCGAATCGTCTGAAAGACGGACTGCATCCGGGGACACTGCCCGTACAGGCCGAAGGTCTCCCCTTCCCGGCTCTCTCTCAACCTGCGGTTCTCTTCCTCCAGGGAGCTGAGTTGAAAGGCCCTCTTGAGGATTAATCTCAGCTCTCCGAGGTCGATAGGTTTGTGATAGAAGTCATAGGCGCCCAGTTGGATTGCCTGCAGGGCGACGGCGCGCTCGTCCTGCCCGGTGACCACGACCACCTTCGTTTCAGGGGCGCGCTGCAGGATTTCCTCAAGGGCCTTCAATCCCTGCGTTGCCCCGTCCGCATCGGGTGGGAGCCCCATGTCGAGGGTCACGACTCTCGGCCGGTGCTGCTCGAAGGCCGCAAGAGCTTCGCGGACATCGCCGGCCTGCAGCACCTGGTACTCCTTGAGCCCCCACCTCAACTGCCTGCGAATCTCTTCGTTGTCGTCGACGACCAGTAATTTTTCCATTTTAAAACCCTGTCAGCCGCTTCGCGGCGTCAACCGCTGGCGCGGTGTCATTGGTCAGCCGCTTTGCGGCGTCATTGGTCGGCGGTATCTACCACCCCCCAACCCCCTCCTAATCAAGGAGGGGGAGTTGCGTTCTCCCCTCCTATTCTGGGGGTGGCAAACTCTCTCCTTGTTACGGAGTTTCAGACTGCTGCTTCCAACTCCTGACTTCCGGCTCCTGGCTCCTGGCTCCTGGATACTGCCTTCGGCAACCAGACCGTGAACTCCGTCCCCTCCCCTGTCCGGCTTTTCACTTCGATGGTCCCGCCGTGGGCCTCGACGATGGACCTGCACTGATAAAGACCGATGCCGAACCCTTTCGGCTTGGTCGTTTCGAAGGGGCGGAAGAGGCGGGTGCGGATGAACTCCTCGCTCATCCCGCACCCCTGGTCCCGGATGCGAAAGAAAGCGCGGCCGGCATCTCCCGTTTCAACGTGCACGGGTCTGCCGTTTCCGGCCTCCAGTGCGTTGAGAACGAGATTGAGGGCAACCTTCTGGATCTCCACCGGATCGATCTGGGCGACGACCTCTTTGCCATGCACCTTCACCTGCGCCCCGCCGATCATCTGGAGCCCCTCGCGGATCGTCTCCTGCAGAGGACACTCCCGCCGCTCCAGAGCGGATTTCTCTTCCATCGTCTTGAGGCGCAACATGAGAGCCTTCATCTTGCGGACGGTCGCCGTCAGCGTCTGCAGCATGTCCATCTGGTATTCGGGGTCCGAAATATTGTCCCGGGCGGTATCGACCACCAGGGCGAGATTGGAGACGAGGTTCTTCAGGTCGTGCAGAACGAAGGCGGAGACTTTTCCGATGGCTGCCATCTCCCTCGACTGTGCGAGCTGCTCGCTCAGATTCATGCTGAGGATGGTCGAGGTCGCCTGCAGGGCAAGCATCTTCATCAGGTCGAAATCTTCAAAGGTGTACTTCTCCCCTTCGTTGATGATGCGGCCCAGTACGATGAATCCTTCAAGGGTGCGGTCGAAACGCAGGGGAACGACAAAGGAGACGCGGTGCGCCTGCAGAAATTCGCCGCTCTCCTCCCGGACCCGGGGGTGATCCTCCCGGCTGGAGAAGATCCATCCTTCCTCACCGAAGGAGTTCACCAGAGCGCTTGAAACCGGGAACACCCCCTCGACCCTGCCGAGGCCGTGGGACGCAGTCGGGCGGTAATGCCCTCTTTCCGGATCTCGCAGGAAGAGTGCGGCCCCCTGCACGGCGAAAGTCTCGGCGTAGAAGGCGAGGATGGCGCGATGGAGCTCGTCCCGGCTTTCGGCGACGGAGAGCTTGCGTGTAAAACGCAGCCACTCATCCCGATAGTCGTATTTTTCACGGTAGAAGCTTTTGTGCAGGAAGACCCGGATCTTGCGTCTGGCCGCCTCGGAGAGAAAGATGACCACGATGCCGAGCCCTCCTGCCAGTGCGGCGATCAGGACGATGGAGCGCCGCTGCGCGTCGCCCAGGTAGCGCATTCCTTCCCCGAGAAGCCCCAGGCTCACGAGATAGACGCCGACCGCGAGGACCACCACCGACCGGAAGGCCATTTCGCGCGAGACGCGAATCGCCGTCGCCTCTCCGCGCCGAAGGCGCGACCAGCCCATCATCACCACGGCCGCTGTAAGCGCCATCGAACGGGCAGGGAGCAGGTTCATGTCGATCGTCTTGTGGAGCAGCCCCTGGCTGTAATAGAGAAGAAGCGCCGCCAGAAGAGTTCCCGCCCCGAAGATTTCGAACTTGCCGCGCCACCGGGCGTGCCGCGGCATCGAAACGAGAGTGCGCTCGAGCTGCACCAGGATGTAAATCAAGTAAAGGAAGAGACCGATGCTGAACAGGTAACCGGCACGTCCGAGAAAGAGGATGCGCTCATCGGGGAAATCCGGAGAGAAAATGAAGGAATCGATTGGGACGTAAAATGCCGAGAGCAGGAAAAGCGGCGAGGCGGCAAGCAGGAAATGCGGCATGAGGGGAAGGTCGCGAAGACGCCCTTCCCTCGCGAAGACCAGGGAGAAGAGGAGCCACGCCCCAGGAAGAAGCGATTCGGCATACAGCGCCTTTTGTTTCCAGAAGACCCACTGCCCGGGACGCAAAAAGGCCATCAGATCGCACAGTTCCATCGCGACGACGACCGCCAGCGCCGGAGCGAGCACCCACCCCCGCAGTCCCTGCCCCCGCCCCTTGATCAGGGTGAAGGCGATGAGGCTGAGGCCGAGGGTGATGGCTGTGACGGAGAGGAAAATCATAAAGGCAATTTTGAATTTTGAATTTTGAATCTTGAATTGACAGGCATAAACACAAACTCCTTCTGCCAGAGGCGCACGCCGGGTTGTTGTGATCGATCTCTACCACCCCCCAGCCCCCTCCTAATCAAGGAGGGGGAGCTGTTCTATCTTCCCCCCTCTTTTAAGAAAAGCTTTTTACCTCTTCCCATCTGACGCAGCCGGAGCGGAGTGGACGCGGGCTGCGTCAGGTTGGACACTCCAGAAAACTGAACCGCAGGTTTCAGGTTTCAGGTTTTACCGACAGCAAGCCAATGCAGTGCCTGTCGGACTACGACTGCCGCCTGCGGGCATGCTGTCTGCCCGCGAAAGAGGAGTTCCCACGAAGAACAGCCGCTGTCGATGCACGGGCGGTCTCAACAGAGCACAAACACCTCGCGACCGTAATGCCCTCCGCAGGAGAAACGCCCTTTTGCTTACTTTTGGGCGAACAAAAGTAAGGCGGGTGCGGGGCGCAGCGCCCGCGGGTTTGATCATTTCATTGGCATCGCATCCTCTAAAAGCACCCGCACAATCCTCTGCGCCGCTTTTCCATCCCACTTCTCCGGGATCTGCCCTTTGGGGAGGTTTCCCGACAGGACCCTTCGCACGCACTCCAGAACCTTCTCCGGGCGGTTCCCCACAAGGAAGTTGGTCCCGACCTCGCAGGTGATCGGCCGCTCGGTGTTGTTGCGCATGGTGATGCAGGGGATGCCGAGAACCGTCGTCTCCTCCTGCAGCCCTCCGCTGTCGGTGAGGACCATCCGGGAATGCATGGTGAGGTGGAGAAATTCGAGATACCCGAGAGGCTCTACGAGGCTCAATTTTGAATTTTGAATTTTGAATTTTGAATTGAAACCTGAGGTCTCGAGAATCTTTCGCGTTCTGGGATGGATGGGAAAGACGACGGGGATTTGGCCGGCGATCTCGAGGATCGCTTCCATGAGGCCGCCTAAAACGGCTAGGTCGTCGACGTTGGAGGGGCGGTGCATCGTCAGGACGGCGAATTCCCCCGCCTTCAAGCCCATCCTGTCGATCAGGCCCAGCCCTCTGGCCATCTCCCTGTGTTTGAGCAGGGTGTCGATCATGACGTTGCCGACGAAGAAGATCTTCTCCTTCGGTATCCCTTCGGACAGAAGGTTCCAGTCGGCGAATCGGTCGGTGGTAAAGAGATAGTCGCACAGCACATCGGTACAGAGGCGATTGATCTCCTCGGGCATCGACATATCGCGTGAGCGAAGTCCGGCTTCGACATGGGCGACCCGGATTCCGAGCTTCTTCGCGGTAATCGTGCAGGCCATGGTCGAGTTGACGTCTCCAACGACGACGACAAGGTCCGGGCGCCGGGTGAGGCAGACCTTCTCGAATTCGACCATCACCCGTGCTGTCTGCTCCGCATGGGAACCCGAACCGACCTCCAGGTTGATGTCGGGCTTCGGTATGCCGAGATCGTCGAAAAAAGACTCGCTCATCTTCTCATCGTAGTGCTGACCGGTATGAACGAGAATCGGATCGATCCGGTCTCTGTGCCTGTTCATCTCCTCGATGATCGGAGCGATCTTCATGAAATTGGGCCGGGCGCCGGCGACGTTGATGATCTTCAAGAGATGTCTCCTCGAAAGGTGGCCGGATAAACGAGATACCAGACCCGATAGCAGACAGATTTCAGAAGTTCGACGCTCTGGAGCCGAAGGCGCTCTACGGCTCTTCTGGGCGGACTGTCGGCCGGAAAGATCCTGATCGCCACAGGGTCGTCCGCGAAAACCTTTTCGAAGGTCCAGAGCGTTCGCCGCGTATGGTAGTCGGAGGTGACCACCAGAAGGCTCTGAATGGCGTCGTCGGTCCGGACGAAAGCGCGGGTGTTCAGGGCATCGTAGACGGTGCCGCTGGCGATGAAGTCGAGCTTGACGATCGCCTCGGGGGGAACTCCCCTTTCGAGCAGATCGACCTCAGCCCACTCCACGAGATAGAGATTGCGCTGGTGCGCGCTCGAAAAAGCGCCACTGATCCCGTCGTTGGTCAGCAGGATTCTCGGAGCCGTCCCCCGGTGGTAGAGATCAGCAACGGTGGGAAGCCGCTCGTGAGGGCTTCCGGCCATCACGACCAGGGCGTCCGCTGCGGCAAGGGGGCTTTCGACGCGCAGAAAGTCATCGAGGACTGGCGCGGCGACAACGAGACCGACCCCGAACAGCACCCCGGCGAAACTCAGGAGCGCAGCCACCAGCGACCAGTTGCAAGCTCTATCGATCATGGCAAACGATCTCTATCTTCATACCCCTCTTCGGAGGGGATCCTTCTATCCTTCATCCTCATGCCTCTCGCCTCACCTCTGCGTCGGCGCCCACATGACCATCCGGTTTCCCCTGAAATAGCGCCACCAGGCAACGAGTATCGCCGCGTTGACGGTCAGAAAATAAAGGGGGATCTTCATCAGGACATGGTCCGGCTGCGCCTTTCTCGACCATCCCCACAGGGCAATCCCGTAAAAAGCGAGATGAGCGCAAAGGATCGCGAAGTACCATGCTGAATCGAGAGCCAGCATCACGTTTGCCGCCAGGGCCGACAGGAGAAAAAGCGGAACGAGCCAGCGCATCAGCTTGTGGCAAAGGTACTGATAGGAAAACAGGCCGTAGCGCAAAGGATTCAAAAACTCCAGGTGCCGGAAAAAGACGGTCTGTCCGCGCAGGACGGTTCGAACCTTCCGGTCGAACTCTTTTCGGTTGTCGGAGACATCCTGGTAGTAGCCGATCGAGTCGGGATCGCTGACGGCACGCAGACCAAGCCGCATGCTATTGAGGACCGTGCGGAAATCGCTTTGCATGTCGGGTGAAAAATCGCGGCACACTTCGGCGCGGGCTGCGAAAAAAGATCCGCTGAGCCCCACCAGTGAATAAACCCCGGATTCCAGCTCCCGCAGCCACATCTCGTAGCGTACGTAAAAACCCTCGCCGCACGGCCTGCCGTCGCGCCCGATCACCCGGTCGACGCTGCTGACGCAGCCGACGGTCCGATCGCCGAAGCTCGAAACGATTTTTCGCAGCCCGTTCGGCTCGATGCGGGTCGCCACATCTGAGAAGACGATCACCTCCCCCCTCGCGCGCCCGACCGCCGCTCTCTGGGCGTTTTCCTTTCCCTTTCGCTCGAGCAGGGGGAGAAGCTCGATCCCCCGCCCGGAGAACTCTTCGACAATGGCGTTGGTGGCGTCGGTGGAGCCGTCAGAGGCGACGATGACCTGCAACCGGTCGCGCGGGTAGTCGAGAGCGACGGTGTTTTCCAGCTTCTCCCGGATGCGTTGTTCCTCGTTGCAGGCGGCGATGATCAGGGTGAGTGAAGGCAGAATGTCTCTTTTTTCGATTCGCCGCGCCCTGAATCTGCCCAGAAGCATAAGGGTGAGAGGATAGCCGAAATAGGCGTGAGCGATGAGCAGGACCGATCCCCAGAAGAGCACTTGCGTCATTTCACCTCCACCGATTCGCAACGCATCGCTTCCGGGACGGTTCGTCCGGCAGCAAGTTCCTGATAAAGCCGGCTGTAGTCGTCCGACATCCTTTCGACGGAAAAATCTGCGAGCGCCCTTTTGCGCGCGGCCGACGACATCCGCTTCCAGAGCGCCTCGTCCTGCTGCAGCAAAAGACACGCTTCGGCGAAGGCCCGGGGGGTGCGCTCATCGATGAGAAAACCCTCTCTTCCGTCTTCCACGATTTCACCGATCCCTCCGACGCGCGGAGCGACAACCGGCAGTCCCTGTGCCATCGCTTCCAGGATCGTCATCGGTATTCCTTCGTGCAGGGACGTATTCAGATAAAGATCGAGCTCCCGGTAAAAAAAATCCATCGATTCCAGATGACCCGGAAGCTCAAACCTCCTTTCCAGTCCGCCGTCTGCGATCAGCCTCTCCAGGGTACGCCTCAGTGGTCCCTCCCCTGCCAGCACGAAACGTACATCGGATCGGCGTTCGGCAATCTCTTCAGCGATCCGGACCATCAGGGGGTAATCCTTCACCGGGAAGAGCCTCCCCGACGACCCGATCACGAACTCCCCCCGTCGGCGCCGCCGATTCCCCTCGCTGGCCGCAACGATGCCGTTGTGAATGACGGCGACCCTGTCGGCTCGAAATCCGTAGCGATCAAGCAGGCGCCTCCGGATGTCGTACGATACCGCGACCGTTCGGAAGAAATGCCTGAGCAGGAAGAGATTGAACCGGGAGATGACGTCGCGGCGCAGGGAAAAAGTTTGGGAAACCTCCGGAAGGCCGTGCAGAGTGCTGATGAGCCGGGTCCCGGGAAGTCGACGCGACAGCACAAAGGCGAGGAGATTTTCCTTGTAACGGTGCGAATGGATGATCTGGGGAGGATCATGCCGCAAAACGTCACCGGCCTTGCGGGCGATCTGCAGGAAAGAATTGCGTTGCTCCTCCACCACATGGATGCGGAGCCCGGCTGAATGCAGCTCCCGGGCGAGACGCCCGTCATTAAGGAGGATGACCGAGAGATCCAGATCCGGTCGGGCTGAGAGTCCTCTCAACAGGTGGCAGACCATCACCTCGGCGCCTGCCCAGAGATCTCCCGAAACGATATGGCAGATTCGCGGCATGGATGTTCCGATAAAAAATTCCAATTAATTAACACTTCTCAATATCACACATTTCCCCGAAATCAACAGACGCCCCTGCGACATCGAACGAAAAGCCCGGAACTGCGCCCGCCGCAGGAGGAAACCTGCCGTTGGGCTCGTGGGCTCCCCGGCACGGTGCGACTCCAATCACGCGCACATTTTCCTCCTTTGCAACCCTGTTGACCCCTCCGGACAATGGTCCCCGTCATATCGCCACACCGGTTCACATTTTTTGTCCCTCCCTGCCCTGCCGCGTCTGCAACGAAAGTTTCCCCCTGTTTTGGACCACTCCTGTCATAACGCCTAGATACCGATTGTGGTATGGGGATTGCTCAGAGGGTCACATTGCGAACGACGCAAGTCTGGCAACAAGTAGTTGATTAAACGAAAGTTTCAATCTGCTGTCGATCTGCAATGAACCTTCGCTCCTGGAGGGACATCACCTAAATGGAAAAGGAGTTTCACCGTGAAAAAAAACCGCCTGTTCTTTCATCTGATTGCACTGCCCCTGCTGATCCTGACCCTCTGCGCCGGCGCATGGGCAAAGGACATCCGCCTGCAGCTCGAGGCCGACGACGATCCGAACATTGCCGGCTACCGCGTTTACTACCGAGCCGCCAACCCCGACGGGCCGTTTGACGGCGCCGGCGCCGACCAGGGGCGCTCTCCCATCGACATCGGCCTCTCCCTCGAGTCGACGATCACCGGACTCAATGGGCAGGTCTACTACTTCGCCGTCACCGCTTACGACGCCTGGGGCGTTGAGAGCGAGTTCTCCAACATCATCGCCAGCCACTGGACGCCGAACGTCACCTTCCCTGCCGACCAGAGCCTCCACTCACCGAGGGAAGTCGCCTTCGGCTGGGAAACGCCTCCCGCCGTCGACGAAGTCATTTACTACAAGCTCGCCTACACCACCGATGCCTCCGCACTCGAAAAGACCTCCGTCGCCCAGGCTCACCAGGGAGGCGCCCTGCTCGCCGGAATGTCCGTTCTCGCCCTGGCCGGCTTCGGCATGAAATCACGCCGGCGGATGAAATTCATCGCTCCGCTGCTGCTTGCATCGTTCATCTTCCTGGCAAGCGGCTGCGGCGACGGCAGCGACTACACCGGAATCGACCTCGGTCAGATCGGCAGCGAATTCGAGTGGGATACCAGCAAAGTCGAGGTTTTGAGCGATATCGTCCAGACCTCCCATACGGTCCACAACCTGGAACCCTCCACCACGTATTACTGGCAGGTTGTGGCCGTTCACGCCGACGGCGTCGAACTGGGGAGCCCTGTCTACAGCTTCACCACCGAGGCATTCTGAGGCCGATCGCTCCTTGCGCTTCGAACGCCGGCACCTAAATGAATATGGAAGGAATCAGAATATGAAACGCTCAAGAATTTTTGCAATGACTGTCGCCTGCCTTCTTATGGCAAGCGCCCCCGCCCTCGCCAAAGACATCTCCCTGGCATGGGATCCCAACTCGGAAAGCGATCTCGCCGGCTACAAGGTCCACTACAGGCCTGCGGACAGCTCCTCCTTCAACGGCGCCGGAGCCATCCAGGGGCCCTCTCCCGTCACGGTGGGCAATCTCACCTCGATCCAGATCATGGGGCTTGACGAAAACAGGACCTGGTGTTTCGCCGTCTCGGCCTACAACACTTCAGGGCTCGACAGCCCCCTTTCGGGCGAAGTTTGCACCGTTGCCGGGCCCGGCAATACGAACCCGGGAGACGATCGGCCGACCCCCCCCGGCCAGTTGAAACCGCCTAAGGTCAAGCGGGTCAAATAAGTCCATCAAATCAAATTAGCGTTGACCAATTTGCTCGAAAGTTCTGTATCATTAAGCTGAACGCGGCAGTCTCCTGCAGGAACACTACAATGAGAGCTCCCGTTCGAAATAGAGAGGAAACCATGTCCGCAAGGAATCTGTTCAAACCTTTTTACATTCTCGGAATCGTGCCGGTCATGCTGGTGCTCATGCTTTTTTCGACGCCGGCGTATTCCGCCAACTATCCGCTGGAGATCATCAACATCCGACCCGCGGGGACCGGGAATCCGGCTATCCCTGCCAGCAACCGCATCTTCCGGGCCTATCCGGGAATCGAATACAACATCCGTGCGGCGGTGACCGGAGGACTCTATCCCTTCACCTTCAGACTCACCAACGCTCCCCCGGGAATGACCATCAACGCCTCCACCGGTGAGATCCGTTGGCCCAATCCCCAGGCGAGTTCAGGGACGATCACCCTTACCGTCACCGACGCCGAGAACAGGACGGCGACCACCTCGTGGGCCATCAACGTGACGACGAACGGATTTGTTTTCGTCGATTCCAAGCACACCGGCGCCGAGACCGGGAGCATCACCCAGCCGTTCAGGTCCGTGGGAAGCTTCTTTTCCAGCTCTGCCGCAAGCAATACGACCAATATCGTTTACTTCAGGGGTGGGAACTATGTCCTGCCCGCGCATTCCGCAACCCAGGTTCGAATCGAGGGGCGTCCCTTCACCTGGATCGGCTTCCCCGGAGAGCGTGTCACCATGGATGCTCAGGGTCGCCACATCGGCGCCGGAGCGGGCATCTACTTCGACAGTCTGCACCTGCGCAATTTCAGGGACTGGGGTCTGTACGTGCGCAGCAACCGGAACTACATGACGATCCGCCGCTGCTCCTTCAGAGACCTCGACACCAGCACCTCGGTCAACCACAACCAGGGCTTCATCTTCACTGAGAACGCCGGTGCGGGGTTCTACCTTGTCATTCAGGACAACGAATTCAGCCACTGGCGCGGGGGGTCGGCCATCGGAAGCCTTTACAACACCAAGCGGGTCCTCATCGAGAACAACTACATCCACACCACCCTCGGCGGAGGCTCGACCGGCATCAACAACGGCATCGCCCCGAAATACTACACCGACTATCTCTTCATCCGAGGCAACCACGTCATTATGAGCTCGGGGACCCCCCTTGCCTGGTATCTGAACAGCAGCTTCGTCGACACTCATCACGTCGATGTCTCCTTCAACTACTTCAGGCAGAGCGGCTCCGGGGGCGCCGTCCACCGCTGGAATCCCCACGGCAGCCAGGGAAGGCTGAACTATTACCGCAATACGGCGGTCGGAGCGATCCACGACTTCCGTTCCGACCCCTGCGGGAAAGGTCCCTTCAACTTCTACGACAACGTGCTCATTCACTCCACGAACGGACTGAACCGTTCCTGCGTCAGTTACAGAAACAATGTGACTGGTTCGCTCACCGGAAATGTCGTCGACGCTTCCGGCAATCTGACGGCGGCTTTCAGTTCCTACTTGGGGACTCACGGCCATCAGGTCAATTTCAGCACGGCTCCGAGCGAACCTGCTCCGAGCGAGCCGATCATTTCGGCACCCAGGGCACCCAGCGGGCTGAAGATTGTCAACTGATCTTCAGCGGCACCTCTGAACCGCACCCGGCCGGGTGTTGCAGCGCTTTTCGCGCAGCGGCGCCCGGCCGGATTTTTTTGCCTGATCGACTATTTTCCGAGAAGATAGAAGGGCAGGGAGAGCCCCCGGCACAGCAGATAGAGATAGGAGACGACGATTCGAGAGAGGAAGTCCCGCCATCCGCCGAATCGAAATTTCAGCAGATTGAAAGCGGTCGAGAGGAGGACGGCCAGGGCGAACAGGGCCAGAAAGATCGCAGTATCGACGAAAAACAGCAAAATCATGCTGAGATTGATGAGCAGAAATGCGACTCCGCACAGGGCGATCTTCGATGACAGGACACGTCTGAGGCTCTGACAGTCTCCTTTTCCGTGCCAGATTTCCCGCTTCGCAAAGCCCTTCAGGCTCTCAGGATACCCCAGGTGGTAGACGGCCAGTTGAGGATTCTTGACGATGCGGATCCCCTGCTGCCTGGCCCGGACGCAGAAGTCGTAGTCTTCACCGGTCACGAGAGTCTCGTCGAAGCCGCCGACGGTTTCGAACACGGTGGCGGACATGATCATGTGCCCCGTCCCGAGATAGGAGTTTCTGAAATTCTCCGAAATTGCCCGGTACCATGCACCGAGAAGCGGCCTCATATCGGGCGGAACGAGACAGTGCGACCCGGTGATCGCGTCGTTTGCATCGAGCAGAGCGCCGTACATCTCCCTGAGCGTCCGCCCCCACTGGGACGTCACGACCACATCGGCGTCGATAAAGACATACAGGCGTCCTTTCGCCAGGGCCGCGCCGCTGTTGCGCACTCCCGCCACCGTACGGGCCGGACTCCGGATCACCTTCGCCCCGAGCTCTTCCGCGACGGCATCGCTTCCGTCGGACGAACCGTTGTCCATGACGAGCACCTCGAAGGAGAAGCGGGATGCCGTGAGCTCACGCGTAACCGAGGTTACGACCTCGGCAATCGTCTTTCTCTCGTTCAGACAGGGGATGATTACCGAGATATCCAGAGCCATTGGTCTCACTTTCGTGCTGCATAGATCTGCGCGTAGGCTTCGGTCATTTTGGACAGGCTGAATGTCGAGATCGCAGCTTCATAGGCGTTCGACAGAAAGGTGCGGCCGAGATCCCGCGAATCGAGCAATTGGATGATTCCCTGCGCAATGTCTTCATGCGTGCAATCGACGCAAAGGCCGTTGAAGCCGGAGGCGACGATTTCTTCCGGCCCCCCGCTGCGTGTTACCACCACGGGAACCCGGCAGAACATAGCTTCGATCGTCGATATCGAAAACCCCTCCGTGGTCGACGGCAGGACGAAGAGATCGAGGTTGTTGAGGATCCGGGCGGCATCGTCCCGGAACCCTATGAAGTGGAAGATCCCTTCCAGATCGAGCTCGCCTCTGAGCTTGAGCAGGGAATCGTACAGCGCTCCTGCCCCCTGCCCCGAGACAACGAACCGGGTCTGCGGATGCGCATCATGGACGATCCTCGCCGCTCTCAGGAAGAGATCGTATCCTTTGGCGGGCCTGATGTTGCCGAGCGCCCCGATGAGGATATGGTCGGCGCTCAGACCGAGCTCTCGTCGCAGCGAATCGTCCTTCTCGAAGCGGAATCTGCCGGCATCGATGCCGTTGTGGATGACGCTCGATTTGCCTGCCGAAAAGCCGTACTCGGCGATGAAATGCTGGCGCAGGCGCTCGGAAACGAAGACGACCCTTCTCGATCCGAGATTGACGATGGCTCGCTTCACAGGCATCAGGCGGTCGCGGCGGCTGCTGTCGACAAAGCCGTGGAAGGTCGAGACGACCGGAACCCTGCACAGCATTCCGGCCAGGCAGGAGTAGACGTTTGCACCGAGCAGATGAGACTGCACGATATCGATTTCGTAATCCATGATGATCCTCACGATCTCCATCAGGTACCTGGTGTTGAACCCTCCTTTGGACCGCACGAAGATCGGCTCGACACCACTGCTGCGAAGCTGATCGCAGACCCATCCGGTTCCGGCGATGGCGGCAAAGGACTGGAAAAGCGCTGGATCGAGCTTTTTCACCAGGTTCACGAAGACCGTTTCGGCCCCCCCCGGCCCGGTGGTGTCGATGGTGTGAAGGATCCTGGTCATTTCGTTCTCCACGCCTGTTTCAGGTAGGAGCGCCCCTCGAACCAGAACGGCCCCGGGTCCTTGCTGTCGAAGACATCGAACGACATGTTCTTTTCCCGGATCTTGAGAAACTCCAGGACGGCGCGCCACCGGGGGGGTGAGCCGGGAGGCAGGTTCAGGGCGAGGTCGCTGTTCGCCAGGCGGATCAACAGGTGGTCGAGGCTCCCCAGAAGCCACTTCAACCGATGCCCCACACGATAGGACCCGACCACGGCCGACGGCGCTTTCCCCGTGATGTGATCGAGAAGCAGGGAGGGGAAATCGACGCCGCAGGCGATGGCCAACTGCAGCGATCCCCAGAAACGTCCGTTGATCTCCATCAGTTTCGCCTTTCCGTCGCGCCGATCTCTTTTGAACTCGACCATCGCCACTCCGTCCCACTCCACCGCCGACAGGAGCCGGTCCGACGCCTCCACCATCTCCCTGTCGAGGGGAACACTCTCGGAGACGACGCTCACCCCGCCAGAAGGGGGCTTTTCGCGCAGGCGCCTGTGCGAAAAGAGTGCAAGGTGAGCGTTCCCCCCGTACAGAGTAAAGAGCCCCGTCCCCTCGCCGACGATCCTCTCCTGGATCATCGACGGATAACGCAGAGCCGGGCTCGTTTCGTACAGGCGCTCGAGTTCTTCGCGGGAGCCGGCGTAACCGACTCCGGCGCAGATGAACCCGTCGGAAATGGGGATCTTGGACAGGGACGGCTTGACCACCACCGGGTACCGGTCGATTTGTCCGAGCACAGAGGCGAGATCGTCAGGGCCATCGAGATGGAGCGTTTCGGGAATCGCGACCCCCAGGGCGCCGGCAAGACGGAAGAGCGCCGATTTGTCCGAGATCGCGCGCATCTTCTCGGCCGAGGGACAGGCAAGAAGCGTCCCGCGCGGAAAGCGCTCCCGGGCCTCGTTGAGCAGGCTGATCGACTGCTCCGTCAGCGGAAAGACGATGTCGATCGATTCCCGAACGACAGCATCCCCGATGGCTGAAACATATTCGCTGCCGTGGCGCATCGGATCGGGAGCACCGAGGCCCAGACTGCAGTGCCGGGAGGAGGATGCAAGGGTACGCACATCTCGCCCGGTAACGACGACGCGGCACCCTCTCTTTCCCAGCGAGCGGGTGACGGCAAGGGCAGAGCGGTTTTCACCATCGGTGACGAGGACGTTCATCGCAATTCAGAACCTCTTCAGAAGGATTCTTCCCTGAAACAGCGACAGACGGCGGCTGACATCCTCGTGCACACCGATCCGCGGGATTTCGAAAAGCGAGGCTCCCGGTTCGACCAGCCCCTTGCGCGTGGTGACCGCCCCTTTGAACCCGTGGCGCCTGAGAATCGATTGCAGCTCTCCGTTAAAGTTGCCGTTGGGATAAGCGAAGAATTCAGGCGCGACACCAAGATTCTGCTCCAGTTCATGCCGCGAGCGCACGATCTCGTCCTCGGCCTGTCGCAGCGGGACCTGGTCGAGGATGACATGGCTGGACGTATGGGACTCGAAACGTATCAACCCGCTCGCTCGCATCACTGCGGCCTCCTCCCAGTTCATGAGCACCCGCCCGGCAGGAGGGGCCGGACTCAGTCGGCGGAGCGCTTCGACAATCGTGTCGCGCTCCTCGGGGGGACGGCTCTTCAGCGCGAGAATGGCGGCCTCGTAATACGCATCCGATCCGGCCCTGTGCGGGATGGTGCTCAGGAACCGCGCAAGAAGGGGATGCGCTCCGGCGGCGGTTCTCACTTCCGGCCGCATCAGGCAGGCGGTGACATCCTCCGGCCAGAAACGTCGGTCGGTGCCTACAAGAGCGGTCGGCAGGAAAATTGTCGCCGGAAGATTTTTTTCCTCCAGAACGGGAAAAGCGTTCAGAAAATTGTCGTGCCAGCCGTCGTCGAAGGTCAGGGCACAGCAGCGTCCCACGGCCCTGCCTCGGGCAACCCTCCCGAGCAGCTCATGGAGAGGCAGGACGGTGAACTTCCGCTTGAGAAACGCAGCCTGACTCCGAAAGGCTTCCGTCGACACGTACATCCCTGGCTGGACGAACGCATCGCCTGCAACCCGCGATGAAAGGACCCTGTGATACATCAGAATGAAGGAGCGATTGCGCAGGGCGTACCGGGCAAGCAGTTCGAATCCTCCGCCGAAGCTCACGATTTCGGCGGCGAGAGTCTTCACCCAGGATTTGGGAGTCATTCGCTCTTCTCCGCCCTTCTCGGCTGACGCGGAAATCCGCTCAGATCAAGGGCCCGGTGAAAGTCACTGGTGCACCTTTCGATGTTGTAACAGGTGTCGGCATCCCTCCTGGCCGCCCTTCCCATCGCAAGCCTCTTTTCGCGCCCCCGGGCCAACTCGATGAGACGCGCCGCCGCGCCTTCCCGATCGTCGGCTGCATAGACGAATCCCGTTTCTCCATCTCTGACCGCCTGCTTTACCGAGGGGATATCGGGAACCAGAACCGGAAGCCCGGCGCTCATGTATTCGATGATGGAGAGCGAGAAGGCCTCGCCTAGAGCGGCATGCATCGCAACATCGCAGACGCCCAGCAGTTCCCGCACATCGCTCCTGAAGCCGAGAAGCTGAACCGTTTCGCCAAGCCCGAGGCGCCCGACCCGCTCTCTAAGATCGGGCATAGCAGGCCCGTCGCCCGCAATCAGGAAACGGATATCGAGCTCCGGCGCCCTGGATGTGACGAGCCCCGCACAGTCGATAATGAAGTCGAAACGTTTGTAGGGATGCGCTCTGCCCGTGGCGATCACCAGAAGGGTCGTCTCATCGAACCCCATCTCGCCGCGCAGCCGACGCCTTAGCCCGGGGTCGCTCGTCACAGAAGTGATCCCGTTCTGGACGACGACGCATTTTCGCGCAGGGATACGGGCGTTTTCCATGTTGCGCCGCCGAATGAAATCGGACACGCAGAAGACGTGATCGGCGCTGAAAAAAGGGAGGCTGTTCCTCAATGCCTTGACGAATCCTTTCACCCCGATAACCCGCGGCCGGTCGCCGGGGGAGTGATCGTGGACGACGATGTGCTCGACGCCGCAAGAGCGCATAACCGGGTATTGGAGGTGAAAATATTTCTGATCGGTCAGGTAAACATACTTGATCTTCTTCTCTTTCAGAAACCGTGCGACCGAGGCGGCCTGCTGCATCGAATTCCAGGGGATCGACAGCTCGACGGGTGTGATGGGAGCCTTTTCAATGCAATCGGACAGGGTCGAAATCCGGGGATAGGCCAGATAGGCCGCACATCCGGCGCCGTCAGCGCGCTCTGCGAGGATCTTCCAGAAATGCTCCATGAGCCACCAGGCATACCCGGTATCGGAGGGGTAGTTGGCCACCATCAGCACGTTCCCCGGCTTTTCCTGTTTCATGGACGGTTCTCTCCGGCGGATGGGCTTTTGTTCGCCATCAGACGTTTTGTCGTGCATACCCGGGACGCGACCGCCATGCCTGCGGTTCCTCAACGGTGCTGAGATACCTTTCATTTCTCCACACCGTCATCAGGGCGGTGACGAAAACCAGGTGAATCCATAGAAACGGGTAGTAAGCGACCGTAACGAACTGCCCGGCGATCACAAAGCCGACCAGCGAAAGATTCATCCCCTTCGAGATGTTCGCCATGAACGGGTCATTGGCAGCTTCGGCTTCTTTTCGCAGCCGATGCATGCTCACAAATGCCGTCGAAAGGATGGCGATGAAGAGGAGCAGACCGGTGAATCCCGTATCGGTCCCGACCTGGATGAATATGTTGTGCGGCAATTCCGCCGGTTTTCCTACGCCTCTCACAAGATCTTCAGCGTGCTTGACGTTGTAGTACTGGGCAAAATTGAAGTAACCGACGCCAAGGAAGGGGTGATCCTTGATCATCTGCCACCCGTTCTGCCAATACAGGATCCTCTGAACCGATGTGGCATCCTGCCCGGCGGAACTGAAACGGGTTTTCTGCTCTTCCGGGAGGAAGCTGAACCCGACAGCGAGAACGACTCCTATGACGACGAGGGCTTTGACACGATGCTTGGTCATGAGGAGCAGGGCCGTAAGCTGGGCGGCCAGAGCCACCTGCCCGCCGCGGGTATTTGTCGCGAGGACCGTCAGGGCAGCCGTAACCGGCATGAGGAACAGGAGCCCCGTCTGCCAGTGTTTCAAAGACTTCCTGATCCCCATGAGGAAGAAAACGGCGATCGGCGCGAACATGAGCATCTGGATCGCCAGTTCGCCAGGATTGTTGAAAAAACCTCTCGGACCGGCGACCCCCCAGTCCGCATAGGTGAAACCGAGCGTCGCCCATCGCCGTGCCCCGTACAGGGAGAGCTTGAAACTCGCAAGCAAAAAGACGAGAAGGAGAATGAGCAGCCTCTTGCGGGTCGTGACGGTCTGGGTAAGAACGAAAAAGACGACGACCCAGTTGAAATAATCCATGAAGTGTGACCAGGAGATGGCAGGCCAGTAGGCGGAGAGCGAGGAAAGGATGATCAGGACGAGCAGGGTGAAAACCATCGTCGTGATCCGGGTCCAGATGAACTGGCGTTTCTGGTCGAGGGTCCACCCCAGGAAGGCAAGGATGATGAAGGTTCTTGCCCAGTAGGGGTAGATCTCGAACACCGACCAGATCGCCTGGGGCCTGACGTACTCGAAAAACAGATAGGCGCACGACATCCAGAAGGCGAAATTGTCCGTCGCGAAAGCATTCCAGATAGCCTTCGGCTTCAATGAGTAGATCTGCACATCGAATTTGGCGCTCATATCGCTCTCGTCATATGTGATCTCAACCCTTCCAGAGCACGCTGCATCGCTCTGAAGCATCGCCTGAACTCTTCAGGCCCCAGGCCGTAAGGATCATTGATATTGCATAGATAACGTTCCGGCCAGGGTGCGAACTCCCGCAACAGCCTGATTCTGCCTCCGGACTCGGGAAAGAGGGCCGAGAGTCGAAGATAATGGTGGTATTCCATTGCCAGGATCAGATCGGCTTTCGCAAAATCACACCTCCGGTAACTTCTCGAGAGGTGCCCGGCGAGATCGAGCCCGAACTCCCCACCCACAACGATCGCTTCCTTCGGAGAGGCGCAGTTCTGATCCACATCGAGACCGCACGATTCGATCCGCAGACGCGGATCGTGGGTCTTCGATCGCAGGTAGTGTTCGGCAAAAACGCTCCTGCAGATATTTCCCTTGCAGACGAAGATGAGGTGATGCACCTCTTCGGGGGCACGCTCGTTGCGGCGGGAGCGATAGGCGACGGAGTCCCTCACATTCATCAGAGACCACTTGAGCGTCTTTTTGACCGAAGGAAGCCTCCCCACAGAGACGGGCATCAGACCTCCTTCGGTCGACGGACGGGGCTTGCGGCCGCTACCGCCCTGAGATTCTCCGAAAAACCGCCAAGGGCCTCATAAGGCTCCTGGCGCACCACTTTTCCCTTCTCCATCAAGTAGATGAGATCGCAGTCCTTCAGGGTGCTCAGCCGATGGGCGATGGTGATGATCGTCTTCTTCCCCGAGAGTCTTCGTATCGCCTGGATGACCGCCTCCTCCGTAACGCCGTCGAGGGCGCTCGTCGCCTCGTCCATGATCAGAACTTCGGGATCGTGATACAGCGCCCGGGCGATGCCGATACGCTGGCGCTGCCCGCCGCTGAGCCTCACTCCCTTTTCTCCGATGGGTGTCGCATAGCCGTCGGGGAGATCTCGCATGACGAAATCGTGGAGGTTGGCGATGCGGGCGGCGCGCTCCACGGCGGCGAGGTCGATCTCCTGCGGCGGGACTCCGAAGGCGATGTTGGCCGCCATGGAGTCGTCGGAGAGAAAAATGGCCTGCGGCACATAGCCGATGTTTTTCTGCCATGCCTGAAGCGTATCAGGGGTGAGCGCGACGCCGTCGATGCGAAGCGAGCCGTGCTGAGGCGGCAGGAGCCCGAGAAGGATATCGATGGTGGTCGTCTTGCCCGACCCCGTCGGCCCCATGAAGCCTACGCTCGTGTTCTTTTCGATGGAGAGAGTCAGCCCCTGGACGACGGGAGCATCCGCTCCGGGATAGGTGAATGTGATGTCGTCGAGATCGATTCTGGAGCGAAACGCCAGCGGCGCTGCCGTCGATGTCTGCCAGGCGGCTGGGATGCCGGCGATCCCGGCCAGGTCCCTGTAGAGAGTGTCCAGGACGGGGAGATTGAAACGCAGCAGGGTCACCGACGAGAAGATCCCCTGCAGCGCCGGCATGAGCCGATAGCCGGCAAAGGCGTAAAGCGCCATAACAGGGAGTGTCTGCGCGATGTCCTGCCGAATCATGAGGAAGTAAAGGACGATGATGAGGATCCCCCCGAACGCGAGCACCTCCATGATGTAGCTGGGGAGTTGAGAGATCAGACCGTTCTTGACCAAATTCCCTTCCATCCTGTAGGCATGGCGAGAGAACTGGTCGAGAAAAAGGCGCTCTCGTCCGAGGACTTTCAAATCCTTCACCCCGCCGAACGCCTCTGCGGCGGCTTTGGAGCGCAGCGAGTTGGCTTCGAAGCGCTCTTCTCCCAGCCGGGCCAGTTTGCGCTGGACGAGATAGTACAAAAGGATGTATGACCCGCCGAGAGTCGAAGCGATGACGACGGCGAGCAGTGGATCGACCACCACAAGAAGGGCCAGAATGAAGAAGACGACCACGAGCCTGGAGAGGATCTGGGTGCATGGCCGCAGGATGTTATGGGTGAAGAGAGATACCTCCTGCAGAATGTTCTTTCCCAGAATAGAGGTGTTCTGGTTCAGGAAATAGACATAGGGGCGGCTGAGATAGCTGAACAGCAGTCTTCGTGAAATCTCATACAGCCGAAAATGTATGAACCGCAGCTCCAGCCAGAGGCAGAGAGCCTTGAGCGCATTGCTCATAAGGATGATGAAAAAGACGACGATCCCCAGAAAGACGAGAAACTGGTTCGTCGATGAAAACCCGAGACGATGGTAGACGAGCGCAATATAGCGATTGCTTTCGATGACCTCCGGATTGGCCACCACTGCCATGAACGGCATGATCGAAGCTATGCCGCAAACCTCGACAAGGGCGACGATGAAGATGACAAACGTAAGAAAAAGCAGTTGCCGTTTGTCCTTCGATGTCAGCAGTGAAGATATTTTTTTAAATAGCTGAACCATTCGTTCCTCGTTTAAACCTGAGATGATTGCTCAGAGACTTGCTTCCAACCTGATGTTGGAAAAGATCTTATCGAAATCCATCGCTCTCGATTTCCAGTTGTGTTTTTCCGAACGCCTCGGATTTTCTTCAGCACGGCGGCAGGCCTCGATCAGTCGTGCCGCATCGATCGGCAGAGCGTCGTCGAAATCGACGAAAATGCCGGTTGCGCACTCCTGTATGATCTCCCAGGCCTCTCCTTTTTCCCCAAAATAGACGATCGGCTTTCCCCCCCTGAGATATTCCCATAATTTCCCGGGGAGAAATCCGGACATGTCGATGCTCATGGTATTGGCCATTAAATAAACATCGGCGCCCAGCAGGTGCGGAATGACCTCGTGGTGCGCCACGGAAGGATAAAAACGATAGTCGAAGCAGATCGTCGATCGGGCTGCAGAATCCGCAGAGAAGAGATCGTGCCCGAGTGCATTCACGATGAGCCTTACCCCGCCGGCGGCGAGATCGACGGCGAGGCGCTCGATCCGCTCGGTGACTTTGCGCTGCTCCGACTCGGTCAGGTACCAGATCCCCATGTGGAGCATGTGCAACTCGCCTCTCGATGCCGCCGCGACCGTCACCGGCAACCGTTGGCGCGCGAAGTCGCTTTCGTCATATCCGTTCGATATTTCCGTCATCTTGCTCGAACGAACGGAGAACTCTTTACTGAAGGATTCTTTCATGATGGAGCTGTGCGTGATCACGTGATCGCAGGCGTGCAGGACCAGCTTCTGGTACAGACGTTCGATCTTCAATCGAATCCACCCCTTCGTGTACAGATCGGAAAACAGAAAATAATGTGAAAGGATTCCTGCGTCCCGGTAGTCGGCGACCCACTTCACCCCCATTGCCTTGAGCAGGAACCCCGGCATGTGCCCCGATTGCGGATGCGATGTCGTGTACACGATGTCGTACCTGTTCTTCAGGTGAAGGAGCGCGGCCCTGAACGCAGCCATCCATCCCCAGAGAAAATATTGATCGGGAAAGTAAACAGCCATCATCCAGAGTTTGTACAGGCGTCGCATCAGCCCTCCTCCTTCATCGGCTTTCGGACGCTCCGCCTTCGGTTCCGCCTCACTTGCCCCTTTGTCAGCGATGTGGTCCCGGTGTCGGCGTTTCAGCATTTTGCCGATGTAATTGTCCAGGACGATGTTGGGCACCCTGTGGATCGGAGGAGTGGGCTCGAGTTCGTACAGGAGATTCTCGTCGAGTGAAATGTTCTCATTGAACATGGACTGCGTCAGGAACTCGATCGCGTATCGGTCTCCATCGAGATACTTGTTGATCTTGATCGGCCTGTAGATACCGCTGCTTCGCCTGGGGGGGAAATCGTGCGTCACCCACAGGATCTTTGTTTTCCTGGTATCGCTCATCCCTTATCATCCTTCATCACCTCAAAAGGCGTGATGATTCCCGATCTGTTGATCCCCCTCCTCTGGAGACGCCCCATCGAACGAAGCCCCTTGCCCGATCTCTTTCGCCTCTGCGAGCAGTTTCGCATTGACGATACGGGAATCATAATTCGACAGGACGAACTCCCGCCCGACGGTCCCAAGTTTTCCGATCGTTTCTGCACCGCAAGACAAAAGCTCGGCCATCTTCCGGCAGAGTTGATCTACGTCCCCCGGCCTGAAAAGATACGGCTTCATGGCATCGGGAATCGACTCGGCGACGCCGCCGAGGTCCGAGGCGATGACCACGGCCCCCATCAGCATCGCTTCCTGCATCACGCACGCCTGGTTCTCCTCGCAGTTTCCTGCCGGAACGCTGGGCAAAATCAGAACGTCGGTCCGGGACAGGTGTCGCGCAACTTCGGCGGCATCGAGGTATCCAGTGAACTCCACGTGCTCTGCGAGATCGAGCGTTTCGACAAGTTTTTTCAGATTCTCCATCTCGGGACCGTTGCCGATCATCGTGTACCTGAAGTCCCATGGGTTCTTCTTTTTGAACTCCGACAGCGCCCGCAGCGCGATGTCGAAACCTTTCTCCACTGAAAACCGCCCGACACTCGCCAACGAAACCTTCCCGCCTTCGAGATAGGACCTGGACGCAGGGAGTGCATAGTCTTGAACCCTGAATCCGACGGGTATGCATCGGATTTTCCCGGGGTGTGCGCCGCGCCTTACGGCATCGGATTTCGAGTAGCGGGTATTCGTGAAAATGATGTCGGGAGCCTCCAGCGCCGGTCGTGATCGGGCCACAGGTATGGAGGGGACCCCTGGAATCTCCCCTCCGTGGAAATATAGGGCCAGTGGGATACCCGGGAGTACATGCTTCAGATAAGCAAATCTCAGGCAAGCTGCAAGGTTGTGCACGAAGAAAAGGTCCGGCATCTCCCTGTCGAGCTGACTGTCCGTCACGAGGAGCTTGATTTTTTCCCTGAGCCCTGCCCCGCTCTTCATGACTGAAAAGGTCCGGGAAGGCGACCTGATGAAGGCTTCGAGAACCTGTCCGATCCTCCTGAGGGGGTGATCCCTCAGAGTTCTGACTGGCCTGACCTCCACAGGGCTCGCAATACCCGGTATGCAGGAGGTTGAAAAAACCGTAACCTGATGGCCCGCTTTTTCCCATTCTTCGAACTGCACATCGAAGTACGGTTTGAAGGGATGCGGGTATACATCGATCAGCACATGGATGACCATCACGGGTCCTTCCAGTCGAATCGTTCACGTCCCGCGCTCATCTCAGGATAAGCTTCCCTGCGTGCCGCAGGAGCCTGTTGAGAGCGACTATCGTCGCGGCCGGACGCTTCTGCCAGAAGAGCAGATTCATGCTGCTCTTTCCTCCCGTCGCCCAATGGAACTTGTAGCTCTCGTCCCCTTTCAGAAAATCGTAGAAGGCGTGTCCTGCTGCGATGGAGTTTTTCAGGCACAGCCCTACCAGCAGGTTGCCCAGACTTATCTTGGGATTGAACTCCTTGTCGACCGCCATCAGGTACATCGCTATCGTATCGTTGTGCTTCAGATGGAGAAGCCCTGCCACAGCCCGGTTGTCGACCGAGAGCAGATCGAGCTGAAGCGGCTTGTCGTCACCACATCTTGCGAGAAAGCTTCGGATGAGACTTCTGAGTCCCTCCGCGGGCCACCCTCCTTTTTCCTCATAGAGCCGGAAGAAAGTTTCGAGGCCGGCGGCGACGTCATCTCCCACGAGAACCGAGTGGACAACATTTTGCTCGCGATGGAGCACCCGGATGTCCTGCTTGAACTTCTTTCTTCTCCACTGCGACAGCTCTTTGAGCAGGGTGTTCTCACATTCGGGAAGTTCGACGATCGGGCAGTAGGAACCCTGCACCAGTTCGGCGTACTTGCCTTCGGCCTGAATCCTTTTCATAAAGTACAGAATGAAGAGGGCATCGGCGGGGATATCCTGCAGGTAAAGGATGTCCCATCTTTTCGCGCCCTCCCCCATCAGATAGTCGTAAAGCGCATCGGCGACAACCCTTTCCCTCCCACGCCTGGAGATGACGTCGAGATAGTCGGAGCCGCCGTCGGGAGAACCGAGCAGACGCACTTCCCGTATGGGAAAGGGGCCGTATTTCTTCAGGCTGATATAGAGGGGAGCGATCCCCACAAGGGCCTCCTTTTCACGGAAAGCCAGCACGAAGAGCTGTCGGTCGTCACCGAGGCAGCAATCGACCCAGGCCGAGAGCCACTCCCACCGCAGAAAAAAGGATTCCGACCTGGAGTCCGAAAGGAGCGTTCGCCACTCCTGAGCCAGATTGTTCCACTCGTCGAGAGATTCAATAACGGTGATCGACAGATCGGACATCAGCGCCCCTGCGTCTTGTCTGTCATGTGCAGAAGCGGCTCATCGTGCACCGGCACGCCGGGACCGCTGCCGCGCATGCAGCAGTTCTGGAGCATCCGCCCCCATTCCTCCTTGACAATATCAGTAATCCTGAGCATGTCGGATTCGTCCAGATCCTGATGACAGGGGATCTCAAGAATCGTGCGACGCAGCCGATCCGATTCGGGAAACGCCTCCGGCGTTACGGACGGATGCCCCTGCAGCCAGAAGTTGACGGCCATGACCCTGCGGGCATGCAGGCGATCGATGAATTCCTGTTTTTCAAAGGGCGCCCTCAACGGGTAGAAAAGAGGGCACACCCCTTTGGGCAGATCGGCAAATACCGGTCGGGACAAAGGCGAGAGATGGCGCAGGAGAAAGAGGTAGTTGCGTCGACGCGTCTTGACGATCTGTCTGTAATTCTGCCCGGCCACGAGAACGTGGTTGAGGCTGTTCATTCCGAGATGCGCTCTATCGATTTCGAAATGCTGCCCCCCCACCCCGACCCATTCCGTACCCGTTAGACGAGCCGCCGTCTTCATCACGAGGCGGGTCCCGTTCAGAGCGCTCTGGGCCAGCCGGTTTCCGCGGCGCTCGAAGTGCTGCACCAGTGAGGAACCCAGATTGCTCCATGCTGCCCGCCACGGCGCGCGCCTGGTCGCAAAGGAAGCGCTCTCTTTGCTGCCGAGCACCAGGGCGCCTCCCGTCGGCAGAGGGAGCGACTTGTACAGGCAGAATACGGCCGCGTCACCGAACGACCCCAGAGGTCGGCTCCCCTTTTTCGACAGCAGAGCAAGAGCGCAATCCTCGATCAGCTTGAGCTTGCGCTCACGGCAGATCTCGCGAAGAGCCTCGACGGGACCTGGAAACCCGAGATAGTGAATCATGTAGACGGCCTGCGTTTCAGGAGTGATCCGCGCCGTCAGTGCGTCGATATCGATCTGCATCTCAGCGTTGACCGGATAGAATTTCGGACGAACTCCGGCAGCCAGGAGCGCCTCGAGTTCGACACCGTGAAAATAAGACGGAAACAGGACCTCGCGCCCTTCCAGACGCCAGTGTCTGCACAGGGCGAAAATTCCGTTTCGCGCATAGTAGTAATAGCCGATTCCCCTGGCGCTGAAGGGGAAGACCGATCCTCGAACCCCGATCCGCGGAAGGAGCATCCCCGGACGGATGCCCGGCACATCGGAGGCCTTCCATTCATAGCGCCCGGCGGGTCCCGGTTCAACAGCAGCCCTGCGTTTGTCCTGGAAATCATGCAAGCCGCCCACGCGATCGCCTCTCTTTCGCGCACCTGCCGGGGCGCACCGGTCCTTCAGGTGTTTTCGGAGACATTGTCATTCCTCCCTGTGATCGCCCGCCGAAGGGAGCGCAGCGTCCCCCGGCCGTGTCGGACAAGATCGAAAACGCCCCCCAGCGCCGCATGGGTAGAGCCGATCTGAATGCTCCAAGTCCTGTAGGTCCGGTCCGTCCAATTCCTCATGTAAGGCAGCGCCGCGCCTGCAAAGTCATAGACATCGATCTGCGGATCTTCGAGGCAGTGCCGGACCGCCTCGCGGGTCGTCAGGGCTCCCGGGCCGAATTCCCCGTATCTGTCGTCATAGCCGATCTTCAGACAATAGTAGGTCTTTGCGAAGACGATCCCGAGCTGCCCTGCGATGACCCCATCTCCCGAACGCAGAAGATGCAGCCTCAATTGCCTGCGGCGGGCCGCATCATGCGAAAGTTGTCTCCAGAACCGCTCCGCCGAGTCGTCGTCGCGAATGGCGCTCCCTCCACGCCCCTTCCACCCGGAAGCCTCCACCGCGAAGAATTCGTCAAGGGCCGGATCGAGCCCCTCCTGATCACAGTAAAGCTCGAATTTCAAGGGGTTCACCTTCTCCAGCTTGTTCTGACGTCTCCTCATTTCCCGCCTGTACTTGCCGTCGACCACGTCCTCGAGGGATGCTGAATCGGTGATGGGAATAAAAGGCACCTCCCGGCCGGGTGCCGAGATGATCGAGAAGCCGCTTTGTCTGCATGCGGGCAGCAGAGCCGTCAGCGCCGAGGAGTCTTCCCGCACGACCGTCATCTTCATCTGGTACCAGAGATGCCGGTGACTGTTCAGGTGATCCAGGAGGGCCGATGCGAATCGTCCGGCATAATCGGGATGACAGGTCCAGTTCGATTCATACTCACCGGTGGAATGCGCGCATTCCCAGGTGGAAAGGAACGGCGCCCCGGGCTGCGGCTTCTTGACGAAGGGGAGGATTGCGACCATTCTGCCATCTTCGTCTCTCCCGGTGATGAAGCTGAGCGCATTCTTTGCTCCGCAGCGATACCTCCAGTAGTTCAGCACCCATAGAGGGCTTTCGAAGAGCCGGGCCGAAACGCTCTGCGCCAGGATCTCATCCCACTGATGGATCAGCGACTCGTGATCACAGCATTCGGCAAGGACTTCCAGTTTCACTGACCTGCTCAAAGATCACCCCCTTCGGCGATGCGCTTCGGCTCTTATGGTCACGGCCGGTTCAGGGCAGAATCGGCGGAGATGGATTCATTCATTCGCGGCCTGCGGGTGAGCATTGCGTCCTCCGGCCCCGCTCCGCGCAGCGCCGGACCGATCGATCTCGATTGCACATGAATAGCGCTGCGCAAACTCCTTCAGGCTCACCGAGGCATATCCGGACTGCCGTGCAAACGACAGGAACGCCTTTATCTTCTCGAGGAAACGAGCTTCTTCGCCGATCCCGACGAAGGGGCTGAGCCCCTCTTTCAGGCTGCTTGAATGGAAGGTCATGTTCAGGCAGGGGTAATTCAGCTTTTCGATCCTCTGGGCCAGCCTGATCATGGTTCGCACATCCGAGAGCTCCGGAGAGAGCCAGGCCTGGTTCAAAAATCCGCAGCGATACAGGATTCCCTTGAGGTGAATCATCCTTCCGATACGGTTCTCGGCCATCTTTTTCATCAGACGGCAAAGAGAGTAGCTGGACTGAAGAAAGCCGACCGTCGCAGGCACCTGCAGGAGGGGACCCTTTTCGTTTGCCTGCGCGATGTCGTCGCAGCGGAAACGGAAAGGCGCCAGTCCGAAATCGGTATAGTCGGGACCTCCCAATCCTTTCCAGCTCACGAAAGGGGTAACCGAAGTGTCTACCTTGTATCCGAGACGATCGAGGACTGCGGCAGTTTCAGGACCGAACCCCCAGCGACCCGCCCGGAAGGAGACCGGAGCGACGCCGATGTTCTTCCGGATCGTCTCGTGCAGGAAGTTTAGCTTCTCGAACTGCACCCCGGCAGGCAGGTTGCACAGCATGCTGTCGCCTTGATGTGCTGTGTCGGAGAACGGCGGGGTGTTCCAGGGATGGCAGTGCATCCCGATCTCGCACCTGCCGAGTTCGGCGTAACGGGAAAACATCTCGACGGCCCAGGGATCGCTCGCCACGGGATAGTTGACGAGATAGGTCGGCGTGATCTCGAAGCGATCGAAAATATCCTGAAGACCCGGCACCTTCCTGAGGTTTTCGACGGAATAGTCGAGGGGGTCGTACTCGCCCCAATTATCCTCCTCAACATCGATACTGACGATAAGATACATGCGTCCACTCCCATGCAGTCCCGTGAGATCTCATCCAGCGACATAAGGTTCGAGTTTTCTGTAGAGGCGGCGCCTGTCCAGGACATAGAATCCCATCTCTGCAATTCGAATGAACCTGACCGTATTTCTGGGATAGAAGTACGCTTTACTGAATGTACGCACAGAAGACTGATTCCAGTCTTCGATGTGGCAGAGAATTCTCTCGAATCCCCTGTGCTTCAGGTAATCGGCCAGGGTGAGGAGAGCATAAACAGCCACATTCTTCCCGCGCCACTCGGGCAGAACAAATGTGTCGTAAACGAATGCTGTTCGAGGCGGAAAAACAATGTTTACATCAAAATCGTGAATATAAGTTGAACCGATTCCAACTTTTATATACCCTACAAATGATTTCTTATGACTGACAACAGCAAAAACATGGTCATTTCTTATTGCCGATTCAATTTCTTTTTCAAAATAGATCCACGGGTAAATACTATGATTGACTTTGAGCCATTCTATTAAAGTGGATTTGTCAGAGACAAGAAATTCGCAATCCAATCCAAACATATTGTCTATTCTTGTCAAGCTGTCGGCCATATCGAATTGGTACCATGTCGATTTAGTCGTGTAAAAAACATACTTCCGTGTCTTTAATAGAACTTTATGTAGAACTCCTTTCAAACCTTTTTTACTGTATTCACCCATTGTTTTAGCCAAAATACCCATTTCGGCTTTCATAGCGCTTCCCCTTGCAATCCCTCCCTGCACTGTCTTTCCTTGTACCACCTGTACAATCGACTTTTTCGCACAAGCTTCATCAATTCGTATTCGAATTTATACAATATTATCGTCTTGATCTTTGGCGCAAAAAATTCATAGTTCCGATGATCCCTGATTGTTTGGGTCCATTTGAGAAGATAATCATAGCTATGTGCGCATGAATGGTAGGCTGACAACCCTGGATCGTTAAAAGATCTCCTGATGATTTCGTATTCGAGAATGGAGCCGGGAGAGAGCTTTTTGAAGTCGTCGTCATAGTCGGCTTTTATCGGATACTGGACTCCTCCGTACTCGACATGGAACTCGAAGGCGACGGGAATCCCTTCGATTCTCAGGATCCAGACATGGATACACCCCTCGGGGCCGAAATGGTTGCAGATCTCCGTGTAGAATTTCCAGTTGTCGCTGCAGACCGCGAGTTCTGCGCCGATGCGCCGCTTCCAGCTCTTTTGCGAAATCCGGACGATTTCTGCCAATTCCTGCGCCGTGGCGTCGGAAATCCTTCGCTTCTCGACCTGGTAGTCCATCCCCAGCCGGTTCAGCTTGTTGTTGATCGACTTTTTGAGTCTCCTCGATTTTCCACCCCAGAATTCGTTCCAGCCTTTCTCGAAGACGAGATAGGGGCTCTGTCTGTTCTTTTTCTCGTACGAGCAGTAAGGGAATCTTTCCATGAGGCTCTTGATGGCCTTCCCCGTGTGGCCGTCGATGTCCACCTGGTGCAGGTCGACCATCTCCCAATCCATGAATGTGTTCAGGTGCTCCAGCAGAACGAACATCGCATCTTTTTCGAACCCGGGATGGAGAATGAAGTCGTTGCACGGGCTCTGGTCGTTCCTGACGAACCCCAGCTTCCGGATCGTGATTCCCCTGTATTTTCCGTATCCAAGCGCCAATGGAGCTATGGCAACGATTTTCCCACGGTCGGTCCTCAGAACGACGATATACGGCTTATCGCCTCTCGAAAGCGTCTCGTAGGCGGCCCGGACCCATCCAAAGGCCTGATGAATCCCGCGATTGCCCTGCAGCTTCGTCAGGTTCATCCATTCGTTTCTGATTTCGTCCATCCCATCCAATCCGACAACCACCCTGATCGTCATGAGTTTCCGGTCGCTCTCGACAATCTGCACGTCTGGAACGTTAAGGATCTGGACTTCTGCTTGATTCATCGTCGACCTCGATTCACAACGAGTCAATCAACCCCTTCGGCTCCCCTTGAGAAGAGGCTTGACATTGAAGTTGAGACGGAAAAGAGACCTGCTCAAGGGGTGATGCGTTGTTGCGACAATCCGCCCCAGGGGATAGGATTCCGTCGCCCAGCTCTGCGTCCAGGGCATCAGCGGCCCGTGAAAATCGAGTTTGAGAGGGAGCGGCTCCTCATGAAGGCGTTGGATGAAATTCATCATCAGCAGTTGCCCCGGTCCATATCTCTCGAAGGACTCGTCATAACCAACTTTGGGAGCGAAGCGCATCCCCTTGGAGTTCCATCCGTACAGAAAGGCCATCGGCGTTGCGCCGTGCTCGAGAAAAACCAGTTCGAGCTCCCCCCGCTCGGACAGGCAGGCTCCCTCGCGGCAGAAGAACTGGAACATCCCGGCTGACTTCAGTACCGAAGTTCCTTCTTTCCCCTTCCAACTGCGGTCTTCGACCTCGAAGCCTCTTCGGAGAAGGGGCTCGAGCTCATCGGCGGAGATTCGGGAGAAGACCCTCAAGGTCGCCCCTCCGCATTCATCGAGGAGTTTTGCCTGGCGACGCCGATTTCGGCGATGATTTCGCGAAAGCCCTGCCTCGTAATCCGCCCATCGTCCTTCAATCGACACCCGCCCTACCCTGTACTGCTCGGACACGTCGATGAGCTGCCCATCCGCGGCCATCGCCCCCAGAAGCCCCCTCCACCTCTGCTCCTCCACGGGGATGCCGTCGAAATGCAGGAAAGCCACTGGAAGCCTCGACAGAGCCGACGCCGTCAGCTTCAGCACTTGTCCGACATCGCACTCCGGATCGAGAAGGAAGTCTCCTCCTGCGGCGATCAGATTCGAGGCGACCGTTCCCACCTTGAGGAACCCCTTATATTTTTGGAGGATCAGCGGGAGTGCCGCTACGAGTTTCCCGTCGGCTTCTACGGTCAGCGCCTGGAAATCGCCGTCCTTGGAAAATGTCTTGATCCACAGGGCAAGAAGGGATGCCCTGGCTCTGGGCGAACAGACCTCGCTTCTCTCCCACAGATCGTCCCAGGCGCCGGCGACGCCTGTCAGCTCCTCGACCGATGCCAGGCGCCCAAGTTTCAGACTCGTTTTTGTCTCTACGCTCCCTCGCAACTTCATGACAGCTACGTCCCTGTAATGGCGGGTCTGAATCGGGTGAGATAGATCCGATGCAGGGACTTGGCGATTCCGTGATTCCACTGGACTCCGAGAATGCAGTTCCTGCACATGGGGAGACGACCGGAGTTCTGGGCCTTTCTGAACACCTTGTGTCTTGGGCCGTTCCATACTTTGGTGAATTCTCCCTCGAGACAATTTCCCAGTATGAAGTTGGTGATGAAGGGACAGGCAACCATGTTCCCGTAAGGGTCCACGGTGACTTCACAACGCTCCAGATAGCATTTTTTGTGGGGTATGCTCCCCTTATACAGGTTTGCGAGCGACATGGAATCGATATTCAGCGTCGTGATCTTTAAAGGGCCGCTTGCGTATTTTCGACGTATCTTTCGCAGGGTTTCCTTGATGACGACAGCCTGTTCCCGGTTGACCAGAATCGATTCGCCCTCATTCAGGTAGTGAGGCTCCGGGGTGATATCGAGTATTCTGGAGTTCTCGACGGTGGGTCTCCGAAATTCCCCCGCGTATTCAAAATGCACTTCGTCGAAACATTTGCTCTCGGCGTATTCGACGATTCTTTCGAGGCGATCGAAGTTATATTTCGACACGGTGCAGTTGCATACGATTCTCAGTCGCCCTCTCTGCCTTCGGGCAGCCCTGCGCTTCATAAGCAGCCTGTCGACGGCGTCTCTGCCGATACGCTCCGAACCGTCGATACCCCTGATCGCGTCCTGCGTGTTTCCCGTCCCGTCCGTGGAGAGATAGACGGTGTCGACGTAATTCACCATCGCCTCTGCGATTTCGTCGTCGAGTCCCAGTTGATTGGTGGGGATGTGAATGATCGCACCCTTGCCGAACAGATATCTCGTAAGCTCCATCACTAGTTCTTTCCTCAGCAGGATGTTCCCGCCGAAGAGTTCGAAGACCCGGATTCCTTCATTGCTCAGTTTGTCTACGATCGCTTTCCATTGAGACAGCTCGAGTTCCTTCTCCATTTCGCCGCCGGCATCCCTGCGCCACATGGAGCAGGTTTTGCATCTCGAATCACATCGGTAGGTCAGAATCAAAATCGCGGTTCGTGGCCGCGCCCGGTGAAAATCAATCTCTCTTTTCGCCAGGCCTTTGAGATCCGACCACAGCAGCGCCCCCGCCTTTTGCACTTTTCCGGCAATTCTCATTTCATCGATTCCTTGCGCGTGATGGCTTCGATGCGATCAGATCGCTTCGTCTGGCCAATGTCTGGGGAGAAATTCCAGAATATCGCCGGCAAACTCGGTGACGACTTCCCTGGCCTTTGGGACATCCTGTTCTCGGACGAATGCGTTGACCTGCACGTAGGCCCCGTCATTGCGGTTGTAAAGGACCCTGCCGGTAAAGCGCTGCAGGTTCTGCTGGATTCCGCTGGCCAGAACACGGGTTCCGGCGCTCTGGTACCAATGGAGCATGACGTTCTTTATATCGTCCTTGCTGGCGACGACGTAGTTGACGCGAACCCCCTGCGGCTGGTAGCTGGGACTGACCTGCACGATTCCCCGCTCCACGATGGTCCAGCCGACGCTCGGAAGACAACCATAAGGGTTGTGACTTGTGCGCCCCCCCTTGGCCGTTCCGTAATAGCCGATGTACAAACTCACCTGCGCACCTTCGGGCGAGCGGTAGTGGCGATAGACATGTTTATCGGCATTGAGCGTCTCGTAGACCCACGGTGGGAAAACATCCTCGACTCCCCGATAGCCGGAGATCTCCATGGGGATGTTTTCGAGATTGGTGTTGAGCACGACCGGCACACCGCGCTGAGAGAGGCTCAAGACGATTATGAGGGCGGCCGCCAGCGTGCACAGTGCGAGAAAAAATCTGCGGTTCTCGATCATCGTCTGTTCCTTTTGCCGATTCGGTTGAGCAGTTGGTATTCGAAGTAGAGCATCGCCATCCCCAGGGCGAAGACGGCCATGCCGGAAAAATCGTGGAGAAAGCCCTGCGCGGCCCGGTCGCCATAGAAGTGGGCCAGTATCCCCGTACCGGTGACGCGCACGATGTTGGCCGCCAGCGCAATGGGCAGAGCCGAGAGAACGAGGACGATCTTCTGCCAGCGGCCCGACTCGGACACGTAGGCGAACAGGACACTCAGCATTGCCAGGGACATGATGGAGCGTATGCCGCTGCAGGCCTCGGCGACCTCGAGACGGGTCTGCAGAAAATGGAGCATGTTCCCCTCCCGGTACACCGGGATCGCGCAGAGGCTGATCAGGTCAGCGGAGATCTTGCTCGCCATCAGTTGCAACGGAAAGGACACCATCGTGAGGATCGAATCGGGGACCGGCACCATGAAGCACAGAAAGGCCAGCGGGAACGCCAGATGCCGCACCATCTGCGCACCGAGGCAGCACCACAGCAGCCCCGCAAGGGAGGTGATCATCATCAGCCGGGCGAAAAAAGCGATTCCGCCGGCGAAACTCACGAGATAAACGGCAAGGCTCGCGGCCAGGATCATCCACCCTGCCATGGAGCCTGAAATGCCGATCTCGCCCAGAGTGTCGCGCTTTTTCCAGAAGAAATAGAGGGAGATCAGGGGGACCAGTAGGGCGTGGGAGTTGTCCGAGTGATTGAGCCACGTCTCCACCATCGGCGGAACGACGGGGTAGAACAGGAGCGCCCATCCCGCCAGCAGGACGGTTATTTTCCATTTATCGCTCAGGCTGACAGCGGCCATTGCATCTCCACTTGAGACAAGAGACCGAGAATTTTTCTGCGGTCTTCACTGTTGACGTAGGTATGGACCGGCAGGGTCACGATCCGCCGAGCCAGGTCCCTGGCTGCCGGAAAATCTTCACCGGCGAAGTCTCCGGCGAGTTCTGGAATGGCGCTGACGGCGTCGGGATAGGCCGCCGACACTCCGAGCCCCTTTTTCGCCCCCCCCGACAGCAGCCTCGATGCACCGTGCGCCGTTTTCGCCCTCCCCGGCAGCCGAAGCAGAGGAGGCGGGTCGTTCAGGAGTGCCGCCTGAGCCGGCATAAGGGCTCCGAACCACTGCCGGACGCTCCCCCTGCGCGCAGCCTGCAGAGCTTCAAGCTTTTCCCGCCAGTGCAGAGCCAGGCCTGCCTGAAAACCGCTCATCCTTCGCATCCTGAACGTCGGATCGAAGACGGTCTTCCCCAGGTTCAGAAAAGGCAGGGAACTCGGCAGCCAGAAGAGGGAGGGGCGCAGGAAAACCGTCAGCACGAGGGCATACAGCACAAGAGAGCCCATCTCCAGAGCGCCATACTCGTAGAGGCGGCGCTGCTCTCTTGCGATTTTCGCGGCAATCTCGTCACAGTTGGTGAGAATGATCCCCCCTTCGACGGTGGAAAGCGCTTTTCCTCGACCAAGGCTGAAGAAGCCGACGTCTCCCAGGGTGCCGAGCTTTCTCCCTCCAAACTGCCCCCCCATAGCCTGCGCCGCATCCTCGATGATGGTCGTTTCGCGGTCGCGCAACATCTCCCGAAGTCGGGGCACATCGGCCGGCAGGCCAAACAGGTGCGTCGGCACGACGGCCAGCAGACGCGGGTTCTCGAGTTTTCTCTTTAGCTCGCCGTAGTCGAAATCGAGAGTCTTCGGATCGATGTCGCACAGGGCCACCTTCAATCCGGCCCGCACGATGGCCGAGGGGACCGAATAACAAGTGTAGGCCGGAATGAGGACCTCGGTCCGTCGCGGACGCTTCTCCTTGAGCGCGGCGAGGATGAGGGTGAGCGCCGCCGTGCCCGAGGAAACGGCAAAGCAGTGCCGCACGCCGAAAAACGAGCGGAAACTCTCTTCCATCTCCCGCACGGCCCTCTCCCCCCGAAACCACCCTCGAAGGCCGCACACGATGTCGCGAAGCTCAATCGGAGCCGCCGCAGGCGGGAGAGTGCGTCCTATGCGGAAGCGTCTTTTGTGCTCATTGCTCATAGTTCCTGGCTCATAGCTCCTGGCTTGTCTTCTGTCTTCTGTCCTCTGTCTTCCGCCTTCTGCCTCCTCACTCCCAACTCCCAACTCCTGCCTCTCAAGGAATACTCCGCACGATCGACGGTCCCAGAAGCTTTGTCACCCCTACCGGGAGGTTCTGCCACACCTTGATCGCCAGGCGGAACTTGGGGTTGGCCGGGCTCAGATCGGGGACTTCTTTTTCACTTCCGAGAAGGTATTGCCAGTAGAGCTGCACCGGCCTGGCGCCCCACTGTTTCTTGAACCGGAACGTCCCGTGGTCCGGCGTGGAGCGGCCGAAATCAAAGCTCTTCACCCCCATGCCGACGGCGAAGCGGATCGCTTCCCAGTACAGCAGATTGTTCGGACACAGATCGCGGTAATCGCGGTTCGACGAAGCCCATGGGACTTCGAGACTGTCGCGGTACCAGGTGAGGAGAGCCGAAGCGATGACCTTCCCGTTGAGATAAACCGACAGAATCCGGGTGTGCTCGGGAAAGACCCGCAGGATGTTGCGGAAAAATGCCTTTGCGTACACTGGTGTGCCGAGATCGCGCATGTTCCTGCAGAAGACGTCGTAGAAGCCGTCGAGAAGACTGAGGCCGCCGAGCTTTGTCTCGAGCCCCGCCTTCTGCGCCTTTCTCACCTGATTGCGAACCTTTGCGCTGAACCCCTGCCACTGGCTCTCCTCGTCCGGAAGCAGATCGAGGATCATCGTCACTTTGTGGTTCTTTGTGACGAGCCCCGGCGAGCTTCGACCCATGTGCCGAAGCTCGAGGTGACCGACGCGCAGGTTCTCTTTGATCTTTTCGGCCTCGGACAGCAGAGCGTGCTCCGCCTCTGTGCAACTGCATAGAAGCCCGCCGTAATTGAAAAAGGGAACCGATACGATGACGTTCCCGAAGAGAGGACTCCTGAGATAGACGAGGGGGAGTATTCCCTGCATCTTCCCTTCATTGTCGCGGGCCGCGAGGTAGATCCCCTGGTGCCCGAAACTCCTTTCGACCACGCGTTTCCAGCCAAGCCGGTGATAATTGGTCGCCTCGGGATGAGAATCGACATAAGCGTCCCAGAGCGGGTCGCGGTTGTAGACACGCAGAATGTGCATTGAATATCTCCTAAAACAGTAGCCAGGAGCCAGAATCCAGGAGCCAGGAGAAAGACTTGCCCATAGGTTCAAAATTCAGGGTGCAGGGTTCTTTTCTGGCTCCTGGTTTCTGGATTCTGGATTCTGCCCTCCTATTCCAACTGCGCCAGAATCTTCCTCGATTGCCGGGACTCGGGAAACTCCCCCATTTCGAGGGCGCGGTGCAGCGCCCCTCGCGCCTTCTCCTTCTGGCCGCTCTCCTTGTAGGCGAGCCCGAGGTGGTACAGGACTGTGGGCGTGTCAGGGAGCAGGGCGGCAGCCTGCTCGAGCAGGGGGACGGCCTCCGTCGCCCTTCCGTTGCGCACCAGAAGATATCCGAGGGTATCCATGACGACGGGCTGTTCCGGTTCGTTTCGATAGGCCTGAAAAGCCAGTCTCAGCCCCTCTTCCGGATCGCCGAAATTTTCGGCCTGGAGATAGGCGAGGTTGTTGAGGGCAGGGGTAAAGTCGCTCTCGATTTCCAGGACCTGGCGGTAGAGGCGCATCGCCTCTGCCTTGTTGCCGGCCCGGTCCTGGAGGGATGCGAGAGCGAAAAGAGCCGGATGAAACCGGGGAGCGCTCTCCAGAACACGGACGTAGCTCTCCTTTGCCCTCTGATGATTGCCCGCCCTTTCGTGAAGCTGTCCGATCTGCATCTCGAGCTGAGGCTCTCTGACCCTTCGTCGCGCCTCTTCGAGGATCCGCAGCGCCTGCCGATGTTCTCCCACAGCCTCGTGGATGGCGGCCTGCAGACCATACCCGTACGCGCGGTCGGGGTTTTCACGAGTCGCCCTGCGGGCTGTCTCTTCGGCCTTTTCCCTCTGCTCGCCCTGCAGATAGATCTGCACCAACACCGGATAACCGCGTCCGGGACTTGCCGCCTCCAGGGCCTGGAAGACGGGGATCGCCTCTTCCGCGCGCCCCTGCCGCAGCAGAAGCCGTCCTTTGGCATCGAGAAGCGCCGGAGCGTTTCGATGTCTGCGCAGACCCTCGTCCAGAAGAGAGGCCGCCTCTGTTTCGTTTCCGCTTCTGAGCTGGTATTGCGCCAGGGCGAGGAAGCCCTCGGGGGCGCCGGTCTCTCTGGCTCTCTGGAAATGGCCGAGCGCTTGGTTGCCCTTCCCCATCGCCTCTGCAAGCCTTCCGGCGGCGACAAGAGCGCGCACGTTCGCCGGGTCTTTCTGCAGAATCTTCCGGTATTCCGCGGCCGCCGTTTCGGCTTCCCCCGCGGCGGCGTAGTAAGCAGCCAGGTTGAACACCGGGGTCAGGTATCCGGGGTCGGCCCGCCTCGCGGCATGAAGAGCTTCGAGTGCTTTTTGGGGCCGGTTCATCGAGAAATAGGCGCCGGCCATGACGTTGTACAGGACGGCATCCTGCGGGCGGCCGCGGAGCCCTTCTTCCAGTATGCCGAGGGCCGCGGGGTAGTTCTGCCGGCGCAGGTGATGATTCGCCAGGATCAGCCGCGTATCGAGGACCTCGGGTGCGATCGCAAGCGCCTGCACGATTTCCCTCTCACCCGACTCCGAATTCCCTCTCGTCAGGTTGAAGATCCCTTTTTTAAGATGTGCATCGGCGAGATTTGGATCGAGCGCCGTGGCGCGGGCGAGGTGCGTCATCCCCAGATCGTATTTTCCCTGGGCCAGATAGGCGCTGCCGAGAATGTTGTGCGCGACGCCGCTTTGGGGATCGTGGCGCAGGGCGATTTCAGCCTCCCGGATGGCGTCGCCGCTCCTTTGCTGCTGCAGCAGGATGACGGCGCTCATGAGGCGGGGCTGCACCGAAGAGGGGCGATAATCGAGAATGCGCTGCATTTCGCTGAGGGCGAGTTCGAAATTTCCGAGGTGGTAATAGCTCAGACCGAGAAAATAGAATGCCGTCAAATCGGAACGGATACGGTTGGCCGCCTGAAAAGCGATGCTCGCCTCGGTAAATTTCCCCTCGCGATAGAGGATCAGCCCCCTCAGCAGGGGGGGAAGGGAATGGTCGCGAAAACGCTCATCGAGAACTGCCGAGATTTTTTTCACCTCCTCGATGTTTCCCATCTGCAGATGCAGCAGAGCGCTCATGTAAAGGGCGTCGGGACTGCTTTGATCGACTCGCGCCAGCGCCTCGAACTGCTCCAGAGCCGACTCCGCCCTTCCGGCTTCGATCTCCAGGCCTGCCAGCATGTTTCGCGCGGGAATGTTGTCGGGAGCCTCCGTGAGGATCTCCTCCAGGATCGTCCGCCCCGCTTCGACGCGCCCCTGGGTAAGGTGCAGGGCGGCCAGATTGATACGGGCCGAAATGTGCTCGGGCTGGAAACGCACCGCTTTTCTTAACGCCTCCTCCGCCGCCATGAAATCGTTCGCTGCGATATGCACGCGCCCGAGAAGATCATAGGCATCGGCATCGTGACCGTGAGCGATGAGCCATTCCTCGATTATTTCGCGCGCCTGCCCGACGCGGGAGCTGTGAAGGTAGACCTCGGCGAGCAGCAGGGGGAGCCTGGGAAAAGAGGCGTCCTGGCGAAGAACTTTCTCGAGTTCGTTTTCCGCCCGATCGAACCGGCCTGTCCGCAGATAGGCGTGAGCCAGCTCGTACCGGGCTTCGGAGAAGTTGGCATCCCTGTCCAGGGCGCTTCGAAAGCACACGATCGCACCATCGAAATCGCCGGCCTGAGCGAGCGCGACCCCCTTCTCGAGCAACGCCTCGCGGGTCTGGGTGCGGCACCCGGGAAGCAGACAGATCACGAGCATCACAAAGGTCAATACTTTGAGCAGTTTCATTGCGGTTCTTCTCCCTTGCATGGTCGGCCGGATTCCCGCTTTCGAAGGAGGACCGCCATCGTTCACTCGTAACGGGATGTTGAGTCGAAAGGCGATAAGAGTGCCTGTGTAAAGGTTTCTGACAAATCAATTAATTAAAATAGATGTAATTATTTCAGGCTAATTATAGTAAGAGAGGTCCCGATGTAAACCGCTTCCGGAAAAAATATTCGACGATTTTGTTTTGGAAAAAACAACAGGTTTACAGCTATTTGGAAGGTACACCCGTGGCGGGAAGGCCTTTGGTTCAAAGCCGGTGATCCAAGGTTCATATTACCGCGTGGGCGGCGCGCGGTGTCGGACGTGAAGCGCAGCAGGGGAAATCCCCTGCTGCGCTCGTCTTTTCAACTGCGGCGTTTGCGGACGCCGTAAAGGCCGAGAAGACCGGAGCCGAGAAGGAGAATTGTCGCCGGCTCGGGGATCGGTTCGGTGCGCACGGCAAGGAAGGTGCTGTCCCTGCCGTCGATCGAAGCGAATCTTCTCAGGTGCGCGGCAAAGAGGTAGCCGTCGGCATTGGCGAATGCGAAATCGGTTTCCACCAGGCTCGGATCGGCGATGTAGAAGGTAAGAGGATTGAGAAACTCGCTCCCGATGGCGCTGCCATGCGTGCCATAGTCGAAGCGGCCGAACATCGAGACGTTCCTGTTCGTGATGTCGACGTTCCAGTTGCCGGGAGCCGTGACGACGATCAGGCTGGTGTCGAGGGTCTTCTGGTCGTTGAAATTGTAGTAGAACTTGTCCCAGGTGAGCCCTGGACCGCTGGGGGTGAAGAAATTGTCGTTCGCGGTCACGGTGAAATAGATGAAGCCATCGGCTCCCTTTTCGATCTCAACAGAGCCGTAGCCCGGCGGCACTGTCCCCTGCCATGTGCCGAATTCGTTGGAGACGTCGAAATAATACGTGAGCGCCAATGCTGATGAAGAAAAGCACAGGAGAATTCCGATCGACAAAATACTTATCCATTTTTTCATGTTCCCTCCTTTGGAAAGGGGTGGTTGGGGTTTGTTCTCATTGAATAGCAAACTCCGGGCCAGATCGTATCTATCTGAAAATACAACAGAAATTAGGCGAGAAGGCTTCATTGTAAAGTTTTCCTACATTTAATGAAGCCTCCCACCCACCCGGCCCCAGACGAAAAAAAGGTGGGAGCCCGAGGGATCCCACCTTTTTTTCGTCTGTGCAGCGATGTCGTTCCGGTTTACAGCTCGACCTCGGCGTTGATGTTCCCGGTCGCCGTGACCGGCTGCTCCTTCGTCACACCAGCGGAACTGATGCGGACGCGGTAGGGGTTCTTGTCGATGCGGTTGCCGTAGGCGCCGAAGACATCCCGGCGGAGCGCCTCGGGCGGTCCGGGATTGTCGCTGTTGTTGGTCGCCCAGTACTCGATGAGAACGGCGTCGATGCGCCCGGATTCGTCGGTCATGCCGCTGAAGATCTCGGCGCCGGTATTATCATAGATCTTCACCGAAGCGCCGGGAAGTGTCCGTCCGCCCGATTTCACGGTGAGGCCGTATTCCCATCCGAAAGCGATATCCTTGAGCTCTCTGGACTCGAACTCTCCCTCGATCGAATCGCGGGAGGATCCTCCTTCATAGCGGTTGCCGATAAAGACGCCGGTGGCGACGTAGCCGCGGTAATCGCTTTTTACCGTGCGGTAATTTTCGTGATCGTCTTCTTTGCGGAAGGTGTTTCCGAAGAACTGGGGATAACCGTCCCCCTTGCCGTAATCATCGGCCAGAACGACGTGCCCCCAGTTGCTCACCACCAGGTTGTCGCGAAAGACGAGCCCCGGCGACTCGTTGCCGCACACCACCGCGATCCCTGCCGCTTTGGCGCGACCGTCGTTGTTTTTTGCGATGATGGTGTTGTTGCGGAAAAGGACCTTCGCCTGCGGATCGGGAAGTCCGACCCACAGCCCGCGCCCCCAACTGTCGAGGCCGGGACCGACGAGATTGGCCTGTGCCCTGACGGTGACGTGGTTGTTCCAGACCTCGACCTGGTCGGTCCCCCACGTCATGCGCATACCGGCCGAGCCGGTGGCGCCGTACTCTGCGCTCCCCTCGGTATTCTGAACCTCGATGCGGTTGCCGTGGACCTTGCCGTTTCGCGACTTGGAGACCATGCCTATGCCGATGGGATGCTCGCCGCTCCCTTTGATCATATTGTTGCTGATCGTAAAACCGTCGATCCCGTAAGACGAGATGCCGTAGGAGTTGGTGCTCCGGCTCTCGACGACGATCTCGTTGTGGCTTGTCTCGGAAGCGTTGCCGATGTCGATCCCCCCCTGGCGCGCCCTGACGATGCGATTGTGGTGAATCCGGGTGCCGGAGCCGCGGTTGTTCTTGATGACCGAGACGAGTTGGTGACGATTGATGATGAAGGAGCCGGTATCGTTGAGATCGTTGTGGTGAATCTCACCCTGCTTCCCCCACTGGGCATGAATGGCCGACGTCTCGGGCGTACGGTACTCGATGTTCAGGCCGGCAACCTTGAAGCCCGGAGTGTCGGAGACGAAATGAACCGGATGCCACCCCGCTTGGTCGGGATTGTTCTCCTGCGCTCCTCCCCCTTGTCGGATGCTTCCGTTGACGATGGCCACATCACGCAGGCCGCGATCGACGCTTACCCCGTAGGCCCGCTCCGAAGCGCCGCCGTTGGCATACGTGATGGTGCGACCGTTGAGATCCAGGGTGACGTTGGCGGCCTTGACGGTGAAGGCGGTGCCGGGAGCGAAGATATCCTGAGCCAGGATATAGACCGTATCGGCCTGGGTCAGCTCCCCCGGTGCGCTGATCATCACCCGGTTGGTGCGGGCGGGTGTCTGACGATCCCAGGAATCGGCTCCGACCTTGCCGTCCGCGCCGATTCCCGCTGAAGGGGCGCCGACAGAGCCCGGACTGACGCCGGGAAATTCATCTGAGACAAAATCGCCGCCTCCGCCGTTCGCGGAGGGGAGATCATGATCAAAAGCCTGAGCATCAGATTCGCCGCCGCCACAGGCAAGAAGGAGGAAGGGAATGAGGGAAAAAAGTACAAGAAAACGTCTGCTCAAGGGTATCTCCTATCGGCTTTTTAGGGTGAGGATTCAATCGGAACCCAGGTTCCTCACGCGTGTGCAACGCAGGCCCATACAGCAATGGCCGTGCCGAAAGGATGTAAGATGTTGATTTTCAGACCATTTTGAGGATTTCCTGGGACTTTCGTTCTCTGCGGCTCAGCGCGGCGGTTTGTTGCGCAGATGCAACAACATGTGAAAATCATCCTCAGCCGAAGGTTGGGAGTTGGGAGCTGGGATAAAAAAAAGGCGGAACCCGAAGGGTCCCGCCGATTGCATTGCACTCAATCTATTGACTCCTGACTCCTGACTCCTCACTCCTCACGATTCTAAAGTCCTATCTCCACCTCTCTGTCTGCCTTGATCTCGATCACTTCCGAGACCCTGACGCCGTTCTTTTCGACGGTGACTGTGTAGGGATTCTTGCGGATGCGGTTGCCGTAGAGGCCGAAGACATCTTTGGTGAGCTGGCCTGCGACGACGTAGCTGCTGCGGTTGGTCGCCTGGAACTCGACCAGTTCGGTGAACGCATGACCATCGGCATCGGTGCTCCCGCTGAAAACCACGTCTCCGCTGTTGTCTGCGATCCGCACCGTCGCTCCGCTCACGGGGTGGTTCGCGGCATCGCGCACCGTCAGGCGCACCCTCCAGCCGAAACCGATTTCTTTGAGTCCGGAGCCGTGGAATTCCATCTCCATGCTGTCGGCGGCGGCGCCGTTCTCATAGACGTTGCTGAAGAAGTTGCCGGTTGATATGCGGCCCGCATACTGGCTGCGAACCGTGCGATAGGTGGAATGATCGTCCTGCTTTCGGAAGGTGTTCCCGATGAAGCGGGGAAAGCCTTGTGCGTCTCCGTAATCGTCTGTCAGCAGCACGTTGGCCCAGTTGCTCGTCACCAGGTTGTTGCGGAAAACGAGGCCGGGCGCCCTGTTGCCGCACACCACCGCGATCCCTGCGGCCTTGGCGCGCCCGTCTTTGTTCACGGCGATGATGGTGTTGTCGCGAAAGAGAACGGCGGCACCAGCATCGGGGAGCCCGAGCCAGAGCCCGCGTCCCCAACTGTCGAGCCCCGGACCGACCAGATTCGCCTGGGCCTTCACCGTGATGTGGTTGTTGCGGACCTCGACCTTGTCGGTCCCCCACGTCATTCGCATCCCGGCCGAGCCCGTAGCTCCGTACTCGGCGCTCCCCCGAGTGTTCTGCACCTCAACGCGATTGCTGTAGACCTCGCCATTTCTTGTTCCCGAAACCATCCCGATCCCGATGGGATGCTCCCCTGCCCCCTTGATGGTGTTGTTGTGAACGGTGAAGCCGTCGACGTTGTACAGGACGATGCCGTACGAATTGGTGCTGTGGCTGTCGATCACGATCTCGTTATCGTGCACCACAGCCCCGGGGCCGGCGTCGATCCCGGCCTGGCGCGCGCGGAGGATGCGGTTGTGGCGGATCGTCATTCCCGGCGCCCGGTTTGCCTTGACGACAGCGACAAGTTGATGGCGGTCGATGATGAAAGAGCCCGTATCGTGTAGATCGTTATGGGCGATTTCGCCGTTCCTCCCCCAGGGGACATTGATGGCGAAGGTCTCAGGGGTGCGGTATTCGACCTTGAGCCCTGCGATCTTCAGACCGGGGACATCGCGCAGGATGTTGACCGGGTGCCACCCTCTTTGCGTCGCATCGCTCTCGGAGGCGCCATTGCCCTGGCGGATCTTGCCGTTCACGATCGCCACATCGGACAGTCCCCGTTCGATGAGGTTGATGCCGTAGACTGGGCCGGAAGATGCGCTCTGCGCGTAGGTGACGGTACGGCCGTTGAGGTTCAGCGTCACGTTCGCGGCCGTGATAATGAATGCGCTTCCGGCGACGACGATGTCCTGCGCCAGGATGTATTCGGTATCGGGCTGATCGAGAACCGCAGGGGCGCTCAGCATCACCGTTCGGCTGCGGTGCGGGATCTCTGCGTCCCAGAAGGCGACCCCGGCAGAGGCGGCGCCGATGGCGCCGTGAGCCCCGACGGTGGGAGAAGGCTCGCCGGGAGATGGCGTTTCGGTCCGAGGGTTGGAGGGTTCGTTCCCGATTTGAGGGAACTCGCTGATGAAATCGTTATTCTCGGCAGGAGCAAAGAAGTCCTCTCCCGAAATGTCCCACGACGCTTTACCTCCGTCTGTGCCGCACCCGACCAGGATCAGCATGAGGGCAGCCGCAAGCAGAGGGAAGGCAGCAAATCTGACCTTCATTCTCGTGATCTCCTTGTTCATTTGAAAAGCCCGGTTCCGACGGCTTATGCGTCGGCCGGGAGCTCAAAGGAGCAATGCATGTACCAACTTTGTTTTCTACGCAATTTCAGTCACTTATCTTAAAAGCCAGGAGAACGAAAGTTCACACCCTCGAGCGAAGGCGTTGACCATTTGTGTCGGAGGCTGTGGTGATATGGCGGGAGTTGGGAGCTGGGAGTTGGGAGTTGGAGAGGACGGAGGACGGAGGACGGAGGACGGAGGACGGAGGACAGAGGACAGAGGACGAAGGGCCAAGAAGGGAGGAGGGAGGAGGGCGAGTTAAACGGAAAAGAACGAGCCGGCTCTGGCTCCTGGCTCCTGACTCCTGGCTCCTGGTCCTTATTCCTTATTCCTTACTCCTGGCTCCTGGCTCCTGGCTCCTGGCTTCTGGCTTCTGGCTTCTGCCTTCCATAGATACCTCCCCTGCGCGCCTGCCATCGGCGAGATGATGGTGTTGGGGCGGCTGCGCTTTCGCAGCGGACCGAGGACGATGGCGTGATGACGCAGCGGATGGGAGATCCAGTAGTAGGAGGAGTCGAGGCGCTCGAAACCGTATTTCAGCACGGTGTGGGTCATCGGCCTGTTCTTGCAGCTCACCTCCGTCAGGCAGTTCGCCGCTCCCTCCTCCTTTTCCAGTGGGAGAAGGTAATTGAGACCGTGGACGAAGAGGCCGTGTCCGCGCACGTCCTTGCGGACGAAGGCCCTCTCGATGGCGATCTGCTGCGGCTCGAGCGCCAACACTTTGTTCATCAGGATCTTCTCCCCCGAAACGACCCAGAGATAAAAGAGGATCTCCTCGTTCCGTGTTCCGAGCAGCAGCTTGTGTCCCATCTGCAGCTTCTGCAGATAGAAATCGCTGCGCCCTCCGAGATTGAGTCTGTCGTCGGCCGCCATGCATTCGATGTCTTCTTCTCTCCCGAAGGCAAATCTGACCGGCAGCCGCATTCGGGGCAAAGACGGCGTCTGCCACTGCCGCAAATCGAGAGAGTAGAAAACAACCTTCTCTATCGTCAGCACCTTTCTTCTCAGTTCGGAAAGTTTCATTTGGTCTCGATATCTCGTGCTCAATGTCGTCAGTGGCGTTCGCCTGCGCCGTACGGGTTGCACTAATCGACGACGAATTTTAACCGGATCGTGCGCGGCAGCTCTTCCGTTCCGGTGTGGACGGATTTTCGGCTTTCCATTTCTCCCCGACGCATCGTGAGGGCGGACGTTGCGCGGCGGCGCACCGGGAATTCCCTCTCGCCGGATGCCATGAGCATCGCGACCTGGTTGGTGAGAAAGTAATCGACGAGTTCTGCCGGAATCTCCCCGTTCTCATCGGTTCGCCCCTCGAAACGAGAGAGACTCTCTGCGTCGACGATCTCCACGGAGACATCGGCAAGGGGGCGTCCCGAAGCGTCCGTCAGCACAAAGACGACTCGGCGGCCGAAGCCGACCTCCTTCAGACCCGCCCCCCCCCACTCCAGGTCGGCCTCCGTGCAGGAAGCGCCCCCCAGGCAGAGGTTGTCGATGAAGATCCCCGTACTCGGGTATTCGGGATAATCGCTGCGCACAGTGCGAAACTCCGGAGAATCCCCCTGGCGCACGAAGGTGTTCTCGACAAAACGCGCGTAGCCGTCAGCGTGCCCGTAATCGTCGGCGAGCAGCACCGCCCCCCAGTTGCTGATGACGGTGTTCTCCAGAAAGACGAGCCCTGAAGAGGCGTTGTCGCACACCACGGCGATAGCGGCCGCTTTGGCGCGCCCTTCGCGGCTGCTGGCGACGATGAGGTTGCGGGCGAAGAGCGCTCTCTGGCCCGGCTCGGGGAGCCCCACCCAAAGCGCCCTCCCCCAGCTTTCCAAATCCGGTTCCGCTGCAGCCCCTTCGGCATCGAGAATGAAGATGTTGTCGGTCACCTCCACGGCGTCGTTTCCCCAGGTCATGCGCAGGCAGGCGGCGCCGGTGTTGCCGTACTCTTCGCCGAAGCGGGTGTTTCCCACCCGGACGTAGTTCCCGAAGACCCGGATATCGTTTCCCGGCCAGATGCCGATGGGGTGAACCCCCTCCCCCGTCACCCGGTTGTGCGCCACGACGCCTCCTGCGGCGAAGATCCCCGTCGAGTTCGTGGCGACGCTGTCGATATGCACCGCGTTGTTGCGGATTTCGGCCCCTTCCGCCGTCCGAATCCCGATATGCCGGGTGCGACGGATGGTGTTGTCGTGGATGCGCATCCCCTCCCCCCGCCCTGCATCGATAGCCGCCACCCCCTGGTGACGATTGGAAACGACCTGACCGCGATCGTCGATCACGTTGTGATGGATGCGCGAATGCTCCCCCCAGTGCATGCGAATGGCCGAGGCGTCCGGCGACTCGTAGTCGATGGCGAGGTGGGCGATTTCGGCGCCGTGCACCCCGGAAGGCATATGGACCGGATGGCTCTCGCGGCACTGGCCGCGCTGGCTCAGGGAGCCGTTCAGAATCCGGATCTGTTTCAGATGATGCCCTTCGACGGCGACGGCGTGGATCGCCCCCTCTTCCCCCTCGCGGCATCGCACGGTGATGGCGCGCCCGCCGAGATCGAGGGTCACCCCCGAAGCGCGGATGACGAAGGGGGTGGAGTTCGCCTCGATATCGACCGTCAGCCGGTAGCTGGCGTTTTCCTGGTCGAGGATCGCCGGACCGTCTATTAGGCGCTCTCCCGCAGCGGCTGGCGCCGTCCAGAGAAAGAGCAGAACAAAGGCGATCAGGGAAGTTGGTCTCATCATGGCTCGAGCTCCTTGGCCGCTCCGGCTCCGAAACGCCCGGCGACCTTCTCGTTGAGAACGCGGCGCTCGTTCCGGCTCAGCACAAGGAACCAGGCCAGGGGAATATAGACGGCAAAACCGAAAGCGAGCTGCCAGAGGATCGCGAAGTAGCTCTGCGGAGGGAACGTTCCCCTGAGTGTAGAGATGAGCGCGAAGAAGACCGCCGATGCGAGGAGCGCCCGGACATGGCAGCCGCGAATGTAATCCCAGGGAGTCGTCTCCAGATAACGGGCGACGTAGCGGAAATAGATGAACTGACTGACGAACATGGCGCACAGAATGCTCAGCGCCATGCCGTCGATCCCGTACGCCGCAACCAGAACGATCCCGAGGACGATCTGGAGAATCGAGACCGAGACGTTGACGGAGACAATCACGCCCAGACGCTCGACACCGATGAGAAGTTTGGCCCAAAGTGGCTGGCAGCTCTGCACGAAGATCGAAAGGGTCAGAAACAGCAGAACCCATTTCCCTTTTTCGGCGTATTCCGCCGACATCCAGATCGACAGAAAGCTCTCCCCGAAAACGAGCAGCGAGAGGATCAGGGGGAAGAAGCCGGCGACGATGAAGCGCGTGAAGCGAAAATAGAGCTCGCGAATCGCCGCGCGATCGCCGCGGGAGTGGTATTCGCTGAAGATCGGCATGAACCCCCTCGAGAGGACGTACAGCAGTTCGTTGCCGTAATCGGCCAGACGCGCCGGAACGGCGTAGAAGGCGTTCCAGGCCGGGGGGAGAAACCAGGCGATCACCAGCGGCTGCGAATTGCGGGCGAGCCTGAGGGCAGTGGCCGAGGTGAAAAGGCGCGAGCTGACGGCAAGGATTTCCCGCACAGCGGTGAAGCTGCCGCTGCCGTAGACAAGGCGCAGGGGGCGAAAGTGGTACTTGCACAGGCTGGAGAAGATGAGCAGGTTGAGCGCATTGAAGAGAATCGTGCCGTACGCCAGCGAGAGGACCCCGTAATCGAGGCGAATCAGGATGTAGACGACCAGGGGGCTGACCAGACCGATGAAAATGTCGAGGGTGTTCTTGATGTGATAGAGCTGGAAACCGTAGATCATGCCGGAGAAGGAGAAATTCATCAGCATCAGGACCGCATCGAAGGCGACGATTTTCAGCAGAAGCGTGGCAGTTTGCAGATCCGCTCCTTCTCCGAGAAGGCGCGGCAGGGCGCCGGGGACGATCCAGAACAGTATAGTGAAGGAGAGAAGCGCCAGAGACGCCATGAAGAGAAAGGCGATGGAAAAGACCTGGTTGATTTTTGCTGCGTCGCCGAGCGTCTCGTACTTGGAGACGAGCTTGATCAGAGATTCGTGAACACCGAACTCGAGAATCGCCGCATAGCCGGCGAACGACAGGATCACCACCCACACCCCATAGGACGCATCCCCCACGCTTCCGATGATGAAGGGCGTCATGAGGAAGACGATGACCACCTGCGACCCGAACCGGACGAAATTGGTCGAGGCGTTCAGTGCGATGCGGCGGTTGACCGACTTGATCTTCATTCCAGATCTTTCATCCGCAGATTGCACAGATTTCCGCAGATGGAAACCTGGTCTTCGTCCATCTGCGCTTATCTGCGTTCATCTGCGGCAGCCACTGGTTTCACTCCCCTCCTGATCCAGGAGGGGGAGAGGATCGGTAAGTACCAGATGTTGCAGGTCGGCGTAGAAGCGCCGAGAGACTTCGGTGTTTTCGTAGCGTCCGAGAGCCTCTGTGTCGGGATCGATATCGAGAGAGCCCTCGGCGAGTTTTTCGAGCATCTGCATGATGGCTGTCTTGTCGGCGACGTCGCACACCAGATTCCCCGTCTCGCGCAGCACCCGCGCGCTCGTCCCGGCGGCCGGAGTGATGCCGAGGACCGGTTTCCCGCTCCCGAAATAATCGATGAGCTTGGAGGGGAGAAAGGCGCTCTCGGCCTGATCCGTCAGGGGAGCGTCGATGAGGAGGAGAAAATCGGCGTCTTTGAGCACGGACAGGCTCTGCAGGTAGGGGACGGTCCCCTTGAGGTGCACGAAACGATCGAGTCCGTGTTCCCGCATGTATTTGTGGTATCTGTCATCCATGCTCCCGTAGAAATGAAACTCCAGCCGCTCTTCGAGGGGGCGCCTCTTCGCCGCTTCGGCCAACGCCTCGAAGAGCGGCATGGGGGTGCGGGGGCCATAGAAATGCCCGGTCTGAACGATGCGGATCTTCTCCGGCGCCGCTGCGCAGGCCGGACGCAGCCCGTACCATTGCGGCACGAAGCTGTGGGGGAGGATGACGCATTTGCGGGCAAACGCCGGCGGGTGCTTCCGAAGCACCAGATCGGCCGCTTCTTTGCAGGTGAAGCAGATCCGATCGGCGCCGTGAAGGACTCGTTTTTCGAGCTCGAGATGGTAGCGCCGGATCTTTTCATCGCTGTAATCGGCATAGACGTTGTCGGTCCATGGGTCGCTGAAATAGGCGACCCATGGTTTTCCCGTCATCTGCTTGAGCCTGTAGCCGAGCAGATGGTTGCAGTGGGGCTGCGAGCAACTCAGGATCAGGTCGAACCGATCTGAGCCGAGCTTTTTAAGATATCGTAGCGCTGAATAGGTCCACTCCTTCTTGCGCGGCTCGAAGAGCCGGTAGAGAAGGGAGCGGGTGAAGGCAAAGGCCTTGAGCCCCTTCACCAGGGGATGAACCTCCCACGATCGGATCCGGTGATTGACGATTGAAGGCGGGGCGAGTTCCTCCAGTGCAGGGTCGATGTGATGCCCGGAAAAGACGAAACTCTCAGGATCGACACTCACCACCTCGACGCCTGCGCCGCACTCCGAAAGCCCCTTGACCACCTTGAGATTGCGCATGGTGGCCGGGAAAAGGAGCGGGGGGTAGATGTAGAGGATCGCAAGTATCTGCATGAAGAACTCCGATAAGGTTTCAGGTTTCAGGTTTCAGGTTTCGGAATTCTGGCTCCTGGCTCCTGGATACAGCTTTCGGCTCCTGGCTCCTGGATTCTGAATTCTGCCTCCCAGCACATGCGCCGTCACGATGGCGATGACGCCGATCCAGAGCCAGTTGTAGCGGTAAAGGTTGTGGCCGAAGTTGCCGTTGAACAGAAGGAGGATGAGGGTCTGCACCGAGGCGACCGAGAGCAGGCGCATGAGCCGCAAGCCCGGGTCGTAGCCCGCCATGGAATCCCCGCCCTGCAGTTCGTCGATGCGCAGGCGGTTGCGCCGATGCGTGCGGTAGATCGTCCAGACCAGCAGGAAAAAGGCGATGAAGCCGACGGCGCCGAGTTCGCCGAGAAGCTGCCCGTACAGATTGTGCGAGCTCATGGCTCTCTCCCACGTATAAGGGAAGTTGCCGGGACCGACGCCCATCACAGGATTCTCGAAAAAAATTTGTATCCCGTGAAAAAGACCGTCCAGCCGCCCCTCTGCAGAGGTGTCGGCGGCGGCCGCCGCCGGAGCGACCCCTTTGTAGAAGGTGGAGAGAAACCGGTACTTGAGATCTTCCGGGGTGTAATGCCAGCCCAGGACGAGAGCCCCCGCCAGGACAATGAGTCCCGCGAATCTCCTGGCCGATTCCCACCAGGCCAGCACCAGGAAGAGAAGGCAGATGAGCATGCCGCTGCGCGACCCGGTAAAGACGACGGCAACCGCAGCGAGCACGCCGTAGCCGATGAGAGCTGTGCGTATCCACGGGTTGTCCCGCCAGTAAAGACGCAGCATCGCCCAGAGGAACGGCAGGCTGTAGGCGATGGAGGCGGCAAAGGAGTTGGGATCGCCGTAGGTGGTGTCGACCCCTACCATCCTGCGGATTCCCATGCGAAAAACGTGGCGGTCATGGACGAAGAACTCCCACGCCGATTTCCCCACATAGATGCTCATGATCCCCAGGTACGCCAGGATGAAGAACTTGAGGTCCCTTTCGTCCCGCAACGTCAGCACGAGAACGAAGAAGAAGACCATGAGCTTGAAGAACTCGAAGGTGGCCTCATAGGCGACGTCGACGTGCAGCGCCCACGCTGTCGAGGCGGCCATGACGGCAAAGAAGAGGAGGACCAGCCGGTTGATCGTGTGGGGGAAATACTTTTTCCCCTGCCAGAAACACAGAGCGCTCAGCAAAAAAAGCATGTAGACCCGCTCGATGCGGTATTCCCCCAGGATCGGCCAGTACTCGAAAGGACGGAAAATGAAGAAGAACATGTAGATCGCTACGAGGTAAATCATCGTCTATCCCTTCACGGGTTGACCCCGAATCATTCTCTCGAGGGCCGTCAGATTGCGCCCGAAGAGGTGTTGCACCAAATACCCGTAGAGCTGCGGCGGGAACAACCCGCGGCGATAGACCCGCTTCAGAATGGGACCGACCCTCCCCCCTTCCCCTCTTTCGAGTCGCCGCAAGGCAACCTGCTGCGCAAGTTCGACGGGCGAGATGCCAAGGGAGCGACTGCGTCGGATCAGCTCTTCGACCATCGGCTGATAGAAGTCCCGACAGATCGCCTCGATGCGCTCCCCCTCCACCGCGCTGTCGGCCAGGGACGAGGCGAAGACCCCACCCCCATTGCAGACGAACCCCGGAAGGCAGAGGACTCCCCGCCGATGTAGGAGTTCGGAGACCCCTTCGGCGTAGGGGACGTTGGCGACCGGCACGACGCAGGCGGCGCGAAGCTTCGAGGCGGTTTCGATGTCGATACTCCAGGTGCGCGCCGAAGGGACGAGGATATCGACCAAAGAGCTCAGGATCTCGCGCTTCTCGATCCTCTTTCCCGGAAGATGCTCCACCAGGGAGTCGCCGTGTTTGTCGCGCAGACGTGCGAGGTCTTCAGGGTCGAATCCGCTCTCGCTGCTCACCCCTCCGGCAAGAGTCGAAAGTGCCGTGATGCGAAACGCTTGCGGGGGGAGTCGGCGGGCGAGGTGCGCGCCGACCCTTCCGAACCCCTCCACCGCCAGGGTGAGGGGGCGATCGGGTGGAAACGATATCCGGCGGCACGCCATCAGGGCGTGCGCGACCGATAAGGAGGTGTAGAAGGAGGTGTCGGTAAAACCGTCGACCTCTTGGCCGGCCCCGCGATAGATCGCCTGCAGATCGCCGGGGCCGCAGTTCATGTCCATCCCGGGGTAGTATCGCCCCGAGACGATGAGCGGTTTGAGCCTGCTCCCAAAGTCCTCGAGAACGTCCCGCCGCTCCTTGACACCGAGAACTCCCGGCATGCGGATGCCGCTCTTGGCCCCGCCGCGCGGAAGGTCGAAGAATCCGAACTTGCAGCTCATCTCCCGCGCGAGAGCCCGCACCTCGGCCAGGGTCATGTCCCCCGATATCCTCACCCCCCCGGCACTCGTTCCCCACCGCAGCGAATCGATGACGACGTACCCCTCGGCGCTGTGGGCCAGCGAATAGGTGTTTTCCTGTGGGGGAATATTCATTTGAGCTCCGGGCCGCTTCGCGGCGTCTTGTCACGATCTCCACCACCCCCCAACCCCCTCCTAATCAAGGAGGGGGAGTTTGCTGTCCTCCGTCCTCCGTCCTCTGTCCTCCGTCCTTCCCGGCGCCAGTCCCTTCACCATCCTCCGCGCGCTCCCCAGAGCCGTGTCGATGCCGTAGCTCCAGCGCCCGGCGCCGGTGGCGTTGTAGACCTTCACCCTTGCGAGCCTGCGCTCTCGCACCTCTCCCCATTTGAATTTGTACTGTTCATCCCCGCGCAGGAACTCGAAGCGGGTGCACCCCCAGGCGATCGCCTCTTCGATAAGGTGGCCGAGAAGGACGGAACCGACGCTGCGACTGGCGAATTCCTGCTCGAAGGCGGTCTGGTAGTAGTAAACGCTCGCTCCCAGGCGCAGAAGATAGGCGAAAGCGATGCGACGCCCGTTGTAGCGCAGGAAGCGGATGTGGACACCCCCTTCGGGAATCGAGCGCCTCCACAGGCGGCGGTGAAAATCGGCGTAGAGGGGAAAAGGGCACGGGCTCGAGTACCCGCGCGCCTCGATCCAGCGACGGCGAAGACGCATCACATCACTCAGCGCCCCTTCGAACTGCTCCGGCGATTCAATCATTTCGTACTCCACGGCGCCGCGGCGCTCCAGCACCTTGCGGAAATACCGGACGTTGGAGCGCATCTTTTTCGTCAGCGCACGCAGGTACGTCTCCCAGTCGCCCGGAAGAACCAGCGCCGGGCACGTTTCGCCGGGCTCGATGAGAATCCGGCGCCCCTCCCCTTTCGCAACCGTTTCATGCAGGAGCGCCGGCAGGTCTCCCTGTGAATCGAGCGCCTCGAAATCGAGCAGATCCCAGAGCTGCTCGCCGTGATGGAGAGCATCGAGAAGCGCCTTCAGGGTCTCTTCTTTGCTGTGCGGATCGACGAGAATGCCGAGAAAATCCGAACTGACGAACTCGCTCCCCAGCAGCCGCATGCGTCGCGACGAGAGACCTCCACCGTTTTCCATAAAGGCCGGGAGGATTCCGACGACCCTTCCGTCGCTCCCGTGGCGGCACACGAAGATCGAGAGCTCACGCCCCCGTGCGAAGACTTCCCACCACGAGTAGAGCCAGGGGTGGGAGAGGAAGAAGTCTACCGCCGGATTTTTTTCGAGCAGTTCGCTCCAGGGCTCTCTCAGGGAGGCGAACGATTCCTGACTGGAGACGATCTCGATCTTCATGACGCTCTCTCAGACTCCCGCTGCCGGCTTGATGTTCTGCCGGGGTGGCCACCCCTCTTTGGCATTCGCCTCGGTCGCCATGCTCATGGCGAACATGCGCGCAGAGAAGTGTCCGCTGATGGTCTCGCACATCTGATAGGTCACATCGATTCGCCGAAGAGCGAAGAGATCGGCCCTCCTCTCGTTGCACCCCGCGACGGTGGTGCAGGCGCTGGCATATCCGCCCTGTCTCACCAGATCGGCGATCTTGGCGTCGAAATCTCCGTTCGGGTAGGCGAAATGCCTGACGGGACGCTCGATCACCTCTTCGATGCGCAGGCGACTCTGCTCGATCTCCCTTTTCGCGGCGGCCGCGCCGACGCTCGTCAGAATCGGGTGGCTGAGGGTGTGGGACCCGATGGTGACGAGCCCTTCGTCGGACATACGACGCACGTCCTGCCAGGTCAGCATGATTCTCTCCAGTTCCCTCGCGCCGCAGCGCTCCAGGATGAAGGAGAGGATCTCGAGGCGCAGCTCGTTGTCGATCTCCTTCAGGCGACGGTGAAGGGTGCGGATCGCCCTGATGCGTTCCTCCAGGGTGCGAAGGGAGATGATGCCGAGGCCGAAGATTTCCAGATCGAGCTCCTCGAGGGCGGTTTCGCGAAGGGCGCAGTCCATCCGATGCCAATCCGTCACCCCGCTCTGGACGTCGTTGCAGGTGATGAAGATGGTGGCGGGGACGCCGTAACGGCGCAGGACCGGATATGCGTCGGTGAAATTGTCCCTGTACCCGTCGTCGAAGGTGATGGCGAAAAGCGGTTCACTCGTTCCGCGAGGGATGGCCTCAAGCGCCTCATCGAGAGAGATAATGGTGAAATGGTTCTGGAGATACCGGATCTGTGCCTCAAAAAATTCCGGGCTGATGGCGATTCCGAGCTCATCGCGCCGGGGGCAGATGCGGTGATACATCAGGATATGGATTCCCCTGCAGAAGACCGGTCCGAGGCCCAGCGTCCTTTGAACGTCGTGGCTGATCACGTAGAGGCAGTTCTTGATGAATTGTTTCAGCATACGGTCTCTTCCAATCGCACCCGCAACCTTTTGCGCATCCGTCACCCTTCCTGCTGCGGCACGAGGGTTCCCTGCAAAAGCCGTCGATAGAGGCTCTGATGCCCCTCCACCATCGCCTCGACGGAGTATTTCTTCATCACCCGGCGGCGAAGACGCTGGCACTCCCCCTGGCTGAAATGGCGATGCAGAAGCAGAACGATCTTCTCGGCCATCGCCCTGGGGTCTGCGGGAGGGACGATGTAGCCGTTGATCCCCTCGACGACGACATCCCTGCACCCTCCCACGTCGGTGCACACGACGGGAATCCCGGCGGCGAGGTATTCGAGTATGGCGTTGGAGAAGCTCTCCCAGTGAGAGGAGAGAACTCCCACGTCCAGGGTGTCGAGCAGGGCCGGGACGTCGCTTCGTTTGCCGAGGAAAAGGACGTTTTGCGCGATCCCGAGTTCCCGGGCCAGAGAGCGCAGCGAAGACTCCTCCTCCCCTTCGCCGACCACCAGAAAGTAACTCTGCGGAAGCTCGAGCAGAACCAGAGCGGCGGCACGCAGGAAGATCTCGATCCCCTTGACCGGGCGAAGGTTGGCGACGATGCCGACGACCGAAGCGCGCAGCGGCAGATTGAGCGCGCGCCGGTAGCTGCTTCTCTGCCTCCCGCGCCGTACGCAGACGGCGGGATCGATCCCGTTGGGGACCACCCCGATCTTCTCCAGGGGGATCCCTTCGGCCTCGGACGCCCACTGGCGGGTCGCGGGGGAGTTGGCGATGAAGAAGCTCGCCCGGGCATTGAGCAGGCGCAGGATCGAGAGCCCCGCGCGGCTGCTGTAGTAGGGGACGCCGCGTCGGGTCGAGATGATGACCGGCACGCCGGCGAGCCGCCCTGCGAGGGTCCCCACCATGTTAGCGTCCGAGAAATGGGTCTGGACGATGGAGAAGCTTTCTTTGCGCAGAGTCGCGGCAAAGGAGGCGAGATGCTGCAGGATCAGGGGGTTCTTGAACGAGTTGATCCCCAGAACGTGCAGGGGGCAGAGGCTGAAATGCTCATCGAGCCAGGCATTTGAATAAAGGCAGAAAAGATGCGGCTCGAAGACCTCACGGTTCATCCCCTCGAGAAGGAAAAGGAGCTGCTTTTCCGTCCCGCCAGAGGGGGAAGCGATGGTGTTGATGACGAAAGCGATTTTGACTTTGTCGGTCATAACGAGCTCCCGACTCCCGGCTTTTGGTCCTGGTTCTTGGCTCTTGCTTTGGCCCCGACTCCCGACTCCCGACTCCCGACTCCTGTTCTCAATACCCTCGCGACGGATCGATGCGTCCCGAAAGAGATTTCCCCCCTGCGGCCTCGCGGATGAAGGTCCGTATGCTTCTGAGCTTTTCTGCCTCCAGAACGTCGGCCTGGTAGGCCACATGCGGAGTCATGACAATATTCGCCAGACGGTGGAAGGGGCAGGTGTAGGGCCGCTCGGCCGAGAAAAACCCCTCGACGTAGTTGTACCAGGCATCGACCCCCGCCCCCTGAATCCTGTCGCCGTGCAGGGCGTCGAAGAGAGCCTGCTCCTTGACGATCTCGCCCCGCGAGACGTTGATGAAAATCGATTCCCCCCCCATATGGGCGAATTCCTCCTGCGCTATCATCTCCCGCGTCTCCTGGGTGAGCGGAAGGGCCAGCACGACGATGCGGCTGCACCCGAGAAGATCGTGAAGCCTGCGCCTGTCCGGATCCTGCAGATAGTCGCCGCGACTGTAGATGAGGGTGTCCATTCCGAAGGCGAGCGCGCGACGCTGCACTTCGCGGCCGATGTGGCCGCGCCCCAGTATCCCCATCGTCTTGCCCTGAAGGGTGACGAAGTCGACGGCGGGACGGCGCCGGCGAACGATGCGCGAGCGGCGCATGAAGCGGTCCATCGACTGCAGGTTGCGCCACAGGTGAAAGATCATGGCAAAGACATGTTCGGCGACGAAGGGCGCGCTGTAATGGCAGTTGGCCACGTGCAGCCCGGGACGGTTCCGCAGGAGGTTGCCCAGATCCGGCGGGAGGCCTGCAAACGGGACGAGAAAATACTTGAGCCGCCCGGCGCTTTCCAGGAGCTCGCGACTGAACCACCCCCCGATAACGGCATCGACGCGCTCGATCTCGGGGATCGTTTCTGACGGGGCGCGCACATGAATTTCGATTCCCTCGTCCTGAAGGGTGCGATAGCGCTCGGGGTCGTCGCCGGTCAGGATCAGGACGTTGAAGGGCGGCGTCATGACGGACTCTTTCCCGCAGGCTTGCGCATTCGCGGAGGAATGTCGGCTCTGTCGATGTCTGTGTCGTCCTGCGCGGCGTTCCAGAGCGCTGCCAGAAAACCGCGCCCCATTCCGAGGTGGATGGTGAAAAAGATGCCGGGGAGATAGCGCAGGTGTCTTGGCCCCTGTTCGAGTGCGATCAGAACCGAGGTTCCCCCGATGACGCAGAGATAGGAGAGATAGAGACCGAAAAGCCCCCCTGCGCAGACCAGGAGCGCCAAAGTCGATGAAGCCATAGCGACTTCTTCACCCGGGTTCGTCCTCAGATAGATCGCGAAGACCCCCAGAACGCTTGCGGCCAGCAGATACAGGCCGAGGACGAAAAGAGGGGGGATCAGCGTTTCCCAATGGAAGCTTTCAGGGTGGCGCTGCAAAAAACGGTAGCGCCCCTTCCCGTACCTGTGCATCTGGCGATAGAGGGCGGCGAGGTCTTCGCGGGGATAGTAGCGCACGGTCAGATCGGGGCTGGTGTAGCCGCGCAGTCCCGCTTTTTCGATCCGGTAGTGAAATTCGACGTCTTCGCAGGCGTCCATGCGCTCATCGACATAGCCGACCTTCTCGAAGACCTCGCGCCTGTAGGCCGCGCCGTTGCTCACGATGCTGGCATACCCTTCGTGGCGATCGTAGATCAGAGACTGGCTGCTGTGCCCGATGAACGAAGCGCGGGCAAGGGCGACCGCCTCCTGGAAAGGCGTGAGCCCCGGGGGGTCGAGGGGCTGAGGGCGCCCCAGGCAGTCGGCGCCGCTGCGCTCGAAGCAGTCGACGACGCTGCGCAAGAGGCGATCGTTGTCGATATGGCAGTGGCCGTCGACGACGAGAAAATACTCGCCTCTTCCGAGGCGAAAACCGAGGTTGCGCCCGGCGCTCGATCGCCGCTTGTCGTTGATGACGAGGCGGATCTGTGGGTGGCGGGCGGCCAGTTCCTGGACGAGCTCCGCCGTACCGTCGTCGGAATGCCCGTCGGCGACGATGATCTCGTAGCGGTCTTCGGGATAATCCTGGCTCAGGAGCATCCGGATCGTATCGGAGATAAAGCGCCTCTCGTTGCGCACAGGCATGACGATGGTCAGAAATGGGTCCATACGAGAAAATTTTCCTTCCGCTCACTCATATCCCCCTCTTCAGACCTTCCAGCCCTTCTGTGCCGGAAGGTCGCCGCGCCCGTAGCGCTCCGTCCTGCGGCGGACCATGGCCTCATAGAGGGCGAAATAGGCTTCGGCCTGTTTCCTGGGGCTGAAGGTCTCGCAGACGCGCCGCTGCCCCATCTCCCCCATCTGCCGCCGGAGTTCGGAGTCATGCATGAGCTCCAGAATGCGTTCCGCCATTTTTTCCTCATCGCCGGGACGCACCAGGTATCCCCCTTCCCCATCGACGACGACTTCGGGAGTCCCTCCGACGGCCGTTGCCACCACCGGCTTTCGGGCGGCAAAGGCTTCCAGGATGACATTGGGGAGCCCCTCGGTCAGAGAGGGGAGGACGAAGATGTCGATCTGCGGCAGCACGGCGGCGAAGTCTTCGCGAAATCCCGGCAGAAGAAAGCTCCCCTGCAGACCGGCTTTGCGGACGGCCTCCTCAAGACGCCTGCGAAGCACCCCCTCGCCGAAGACGACAAAAACGGCGCGCGGCGAGCAGGCCATGACCCGCGCGGCCACCCTGATCAACCCTTCAATATTCTTCTCGGGACTCAGGCGCCCGGCAGATGCGATCAGAAGGGTCTCCGGGCACAGTCTGAGTTCCCATCGCAGGGGAATCTCCGCCCGGGGAGGAGAATTCTCCAGGTCGATGCAGTTGTGGATGACCCGAACGCGCCGTGGGTCGACTCCCAGGGCCAGAATCTTTGCGCGCTGCCCTTCCGATACGGCGACGATCTCATCGGCGAAGCGAAGAAAGCGCTTGTCGAGCCATTCATAGAAACGCACCTTGCGGTTCTCCCCTGTCCACCCCCGGGAGACGCTCACCTTCGGTATCCCCACGCGAGTGGCTGCAAGGGTTCCAAGAACGTTTGCCTTGTAGTGATGGGTGACCAGCAGCCCCACATTCTCCCTTCGAAGAGCGGCGCTCAGATCGATGATCGCCCGCGGATCGAAGGGGATACGCGCCGGCAGCGCCAGGGTGCTGAGCCCTTCGCGGCGCGCCTGTTCCAGGAATTCATTCTTCGTCCCCTCGTGATACGAGATCAGGCATACCTCGAAGGGACTCTCCCGCAGACGCCGCGCGTGCTCCAGAATCTGCTTCTCCGGACCCCCGAAGAAATTGCTGGCGATCAGGTGGGCGATCCTCAATCGTTTCATGTCCGCCCCGTTCTCAGCCAGATATTGGCCCGGTATCCCAAGACGCCGAGCAGCGAAACGAGAAAGAACCATCCCAGATACCATGGGGTGCACAACAGGTAGGCCATGCGCCGCAAGCTGATTCCTGCCACAGCGATCCCGAGGGCGATATAGAGCATGAGCAGGATCGAGGGCAGAAGGCCCAGGACGATGGCAAGCGCGCTCAGGGGCCCTAGAGCCCCGGCCGCCAAAACCGCCGCGGCTAGCAGGAGCGCCGCCAGAAGCAGCAGCGGCTTGCTCATCACCAGAAAGCTCACCCCCATATCGATCAGCGCGCCGCTTCGTCTTTCGATCCCTTCACGGATCAGCGCCAGAGCGTTCGCCCGCGTCAGCTTCAGGTTCCCCGAGGCCCAGCGCACCCGCTGCGTGTGAGCCTGCCGCAGCGTTTCGGGCTGCCGCGCCAGAACGCGCGTCTCGTCCGCGAAGGGGATGGCGAACCCTGCGCGCACCAGGCGAAGAGTGTATTCGGTATCTTCGACGACGGAATAACAATCCCAGGGGTGCGCTTCGAGGACTTGGCGGGCGAAACACATCCCGTTGCCGCGCAGCAATGCCGGCAGACCCAGACGCGACTTCGCCGCGTAGAAGAGAAGGTTTTCCATGACGTTGCCGACCTGCATCATGTAGGTCAGGGGATTGCTGTCGGGATTCGAAATGCCGTAGCACGCCTGCACGACCTTTTCGCCGCGAAGGAGCCGATCGTTCATCACCCGCAAAAAATCGGCATCGAGCACCGAATCGGCATCGACGACGACGAAAGCGTCGAAATTTTCCTTCAGAAGGCGGGAAAAGGCGAAGTTCAGGGCATACCCCTTCCCGAGCAGCACCGGATTGCTTCGTCGCAGCGTACGGACTGCGCAGCGTCGGGCGATGCCCGCCGTTGCATCGCTGCAGTTGTCTGCGATCACGACGATCTCGTAAAGATCGCTCGGATAATCGATTCCCTTGAGGTTCTCCAGGGTATGCGCGATCCCTTCCTCTTCATTGTGCGCAGGGACGACGACGGCGAAACGCAACCGCGGCGGTGCTGGCAGGACCACAGGGTCTGCCCGGTTGCTCAGAAAGACGAAGGCCCAGAAGACCAGGTAAACGGCGGCAGTCGTCAGCACCAACCCGAACAGAATCATGAAGATCGCAACGAGGCTCAAAAGGGATGCTCCTGTAGTCTCGAGATGCAGAAACGGTACTTCCCCGAACTCTCGGGCTCGATCGCCTTGACGAATTCGACGGCGTGACCCATTCGCGGCCCGAACCTTACACTGACGAGTTCAGAAAGACGCTCCAGAACGCCGTCGGTGTAATCGTCTCCCCGCACAAGGCGTACGAGGAGATGGTCGAGGCGCTCCTGAACGATCTGCACCTGCTTCACGCCGTCAAGGTGCATGGCGAAGTTCTCGGTGAGCGAGATGCCGCTGACGAACTCCCCTTCCGGGGTCACGACGTAATCGGCGATGCGCCCCTGGACCGACTCCATCAGCGGATAGGTGCAACCGCAGCAGCAGGTGCGTGCCGAGGGGACCCCCACGTCGCCGACCTTGTAGCGGATAAAGGGCATCGCCCTGTTGGTCAGGTCGGTGACGACAATGGCGCCGGGTTCGCCGGGGGCGGCGGAGCGCCCGTCCCTGATGAACTCCACCACGACGGTATCGAGGTTCAGGTGCAGGCCGTTGTGCGCACGGCATTCGCAGGCGATCAGGCTCACCTCTTCGCAGCCGTACCGGTTGGTCACCGGGACGGCGAAGACTTCCTCGATGAGGCGCCGCTCGAAATCGTGCAGCGTCATGGCGGTGGAGATGATTCCCCGTGGGCGCAGGTCGAGCTTCCCCGTCTTCTTGAGGTAGCGCGCGAAGAGGTAAAGAGAGTGTGCGTGACCGTAGAGCAGGGTCGGCCTGAGGCGCCGGAGGCGGTAGTAAAACCTGGCCATCGCCACTTCGTCCATCTTCAGGGTGTCCAGGTATGCGGTGCGCTCCAGCAGGGCGTTGCGCACGTATCCGCGCCAGCTCTTTTTGTACTCGGGATTTCCCCAGAGGGCGCCGACCCGCTCGCCGAGACGCCACCCCGTCCACTGGTCGTGACGAACGGTGCAGGCGCGCTTCCACTGCATGCTCTGATCGTCGACGACGAAATCGAGAGAGATGCCGGTCGACCCGGAAGTCTTCTTGCGATGGTGCGCCTCGGCAGGGATGTTGCCGGCCATCATCCCGGTGCGATGGACCCGGATGTCGTCCTTTGTCAAAAGAGGCAGGGCGCTGAAATCGTCCCAGGAGCGCACCTCGCGTACGTCGATCCCTTCTTCGTACAGCCTATTGCGGTAATACGGGACGTGATCGACGGCATGGTGCAGCAGAGCCTGGAGGCGGCGCCACTGATTGGCGCGCACCACCTCCAGAGGGCGTCGTGGGGAATGCTCCAGGCGCCGCAGGTGGCGAAGGTAGGGACTGCGCTCCCGGAAGGCCCACAAAGGGGCCACGATGCTGCGCACGATCGGGGCATAGAAGTCTCCTTGGAAAATTTCACCCTTCATCGGCAAAAACCTCCTTCATCGGGACGAAGTGCAGGTCTTTGACCAGGCATGTCAGCTTGCTGAAGGTCGTCTCCAGATTGACGTAGTGGCGAAATCGCGATTTCCATCCAGAGCGGATGCGGGGCTGGCCCGGGTCGATCTCCCAGGGGTGGAAGTACAGGACCGCCGGTTGCATTTCTTTTTCGTTGATGTGGTTGAAGGCGTAGCGCATGAGGGAGACGGGAAACAGGCGCAGATACCCTCCACCGCCTACGGGGAGCCTGAACTGAAGCGCTTCGCCCAGACCGAACTGCAGGGTCGAGATTGGAAATTCCCGGATCGAGCCGCCGGCACGATGGATGACATGGGGGAAGCGCTGAGCGTCCGGCATCCCGTAGAGGTCGTGGTGAATGGGATAGATGCTCGAATCGTAGGTAAACCCTTCTTCGATGAGGATATCGATGGCCCACATGTTGCGCCCGGTGATCGAATAGCTCGGAGCGCGGTAGCCGTGCACCGCTTCTCCGCACAGATCTTCCAGCAGCGCCTTGCTGCGCCGCACATCCTCACGGAACTCATCCGGCCCGATCTCGTAGATGAGCTGATGGCCGAAACCGTGGCTGGCGATTTCGTGGCCCCGACGCCGGATTTCTCCCACCAGGGCCGGCCTCCGCATGGCGACCCATCCCAGAACGAAGAAAGTCGCCTTGACCTCGAACTCGTCCAGCAGATCGAGAACTCGCAGGGTGTTGTCAACAACGCGCAAGGGGTAATATTCCCAGTCTTCCACCCGGATATCGTTTCGGAACGCGGCGACCTGGAAGTAATCCTCCACATCGACGGTCAGAGCGTTTCGCATGGATCCTCCAAACCTAAATTTTCTTTCATATTTGCGAGATTATCTCGCTTCCGCATCGAATCAATCCCCAATCCGTTGCATCGGCCAAAATCAATCCAAGGTGTTGGAACAGGGGGAGCGTGAATCAATACAAAGGGAGGAAGCCGGAAGACGGAAGACGGACAAAGGACTGAGGACTGAGGACGGAAGACGGAGGGCAGAAGACGGAGGACAAGGCAACGTAGGGGCAGGCACCCGTGCCTGCCCAGAGGTCCCAGAGGTCCAATAGGTCCAATGCCCCTACGCCTGTCCAGGGCGGCCACAGGGGGCCGCCCCTACGCCTGGCTCCTGGCTCCTGGATTCTGCCCCTCAAAACACCGTGTGCAGCTCGAGCATGACCCGGTTTGTCCGATAACGGTCTCTCAGCAGTTCGGGGGAGTGGGAATCGACGTGGGAATAGGTGAAGGTGGCCGTCATGTTTTCTCTGAGCATGTAGGCGAAGGCGATGCTGTAGATCAGGCGCCTCGTTTCGGTGCGCTCGATGGCGTCGTCGAACCAGTCGGCGCCCAGTGCGGACAGGAGAGTCCAGCGAGGGGTCAGTTCGTGATGGAGGCTCAGACTCCCCCCCCTGCGGCGGGTGTCGAGATCGTCGGTCTGCGTTTCGAAATACTCGGCATAGGTCGCTGTCGCCGCCACCCGCGTGCGCTCCCAGTCGCGGCTCAGGGAAAACCGGTAATATTCCTCGCGAAAGATCGTCCCTTCCGGATCCTCGGTATAGCGGCGCCCGATTCCGGCAAAGGCAAAGACGTGGATGAAGTCCTTGCTCACCGAGGCATCCCAGAAGAGGTCTCTTTGCTGCACGTCGTTGTCGAAATCGATCCAGGCGTATCCGATCGAGCCCGCGATGTAGAGCGTTTCGGACAGAGCGCGGCGCAGCCCCGCTCTCACTTCGCTCTTGCTGTAATCGATGCGGGCGCTGTCCTCTTCGAGATGCTGGGCTGCGAGGGTGGCGGTCGTACGCTCGTTCAGTTCGCGCGACCCTTCGACGAAGATGATGTGGTTGTCGCGATCGACCCCTGCCGCCCCGGAGTAGTTGATGTTAACGTAGCGATACCCACTGCGCAGCCGTGTCCGGGGAGTCGGCTCGATCTCGATGAAGGGGCTGATCGAGAAGGCGTTGCGGTCGCTCTGGTTGAGAAACAGACTCTCGTCCCTGAAGTCGCGCGCCGGGTCGAGTGAGACTCGCGACAGCTCGTTCTCCACTTCCAGGAAGACCGATTGGCGGTAGAGGGTCGCGAGGACCCGCGCCTCGAGGAAGTGGACCGTTTCGTTGTCGGCCTCCCCCCGCAGGTAATACCTGTAATCGAGGGTATAGCCAAGCGCCGCCTCCAGGCGCGCGGCATCGTAGGTCGCGGCGACCGAGGGCATGAGACGGGTGACGTACTCGCTGACCCTGTTGTCCGGAGCGTTGAAGATGTTGTCGTTGTAGGTCTCGCTCAGCGTCAGCGCCGGATAGATTTTGAGTTCGCCGTAAACTTGTGAGACGGTGCAGCTCAGCACCACGAGCACGGCAACGAATCCTCCTGCGAAATATCGCCATTTCATGACCAGGGTCCTTCCGGAAGTTCAACGCGTAAAGATTTTTTTCAGCTCGCTGATCCAGCGCCCCGAGGCAGAAGCGCTTCTTTTGAAATCGGGCATTTCGATGACGACGTCTTCGGACTCGCTTTCCGGAATGCGCAGATGGGCCGGACGCACTTCGTTCTCCAGAAGGCCGCGACTGACCTGCTGGATCGATTGCTCGAAAGCGTCGAGTTTGCGGTAGATTTCCGCCGCTTTTTCGGCGGCGCCGCTGCGTAGCGGCGCTTGCGGCGCGCGATCCGGAGCCGCGCCCTCAGACGAAGAAGCGCGGACCCGGGGCTGGTTATCTCCTTTTTCCCCGGAGCCCGAGGGGCGACGTGTTAGAGGTGTCTTTCGAGGGAGGAACTGCCCCTCGAACTGACTGTCGGAGGCAACCTCGTCGACCAGATTCCCAGTGATGGCGCGCGTCTCTTCGGCAAAGGCCGACAGGAGAAGAAAATCGCACAGTACATTGATCAGGCGGGGGATCCCCCCGCTGTATTCATGAACGAGGGAAAGAGCCTCCTCGTCGAAGCTGACGGCGTCACGGTTCCCGGCGACCTCCAGGCGGTGGAAGACATACTGCGCCGTCTCCTCCGGACTCAGGGGGTTGATGTGGCAATGGATGCTGATGCGCTGGCGAAGCTGTCGCAGTTCAGGGACCGAGAGGATCTTCTTCAACTCGGGCTGACCGACCAGGAGGATCTGCAGCAGCTTGGTATCGTTGGTCTCCAGGTTAGAGAGCATCCGCAACTCTTCGAGTGAATCGACGGAGAGGTTCTGCGCCTCGTCGATGATCAGCACAGAGCGCCTCTGGTTGCCGTACTGTTCGATGAGAAACTGGTACAGATCCCTGAGCATCTGAACCTTGCTGCGCCCCTCGATCTCTATGCCGAAGTCGTCGTTGATGGTGGCGATGAGCTGATCGGCCTCGAGCCTGGTGTTGAAGACCTTGGAGACCTGCACGTTAGGGCCGAGAGTCCCCAGGAGCCTGCGGATGATGGTCGTCTTCCCCGCGCCGACTTCGCCCGTCAACAGGATGAATCCGGTATTTTCCCTCATGGCGTAATCAAGATACGTCCCGGCCCGGGAATGGGAGCGGCTCAGGTAGAGGAAATCCGGATTCGGCACCAGCTCGAAAGGTTTTTTGTTCAGTCCGAAGAAAGCTTCGTACATTGAGGTTCCTGAGGGCAGCATCCAGGAGCCAGAAGCCAGAAGCCAGGAGGAAAGCCAAAGACCCTATTCTGGCTCCTGGCTCCTGGATTCTGGCTCCTGCTCCTCAATACCCATGATAGTAATAGTGGTAGCGCCCCTTGAGGCTTTCGTTCTCGATGTGGTTGTAGACGATTCCGAGCACCTTCTTGTCCTGGATGGCTCCAAGGGCGTCGAGGACATGGGTGCGGCTGACCATTCCTTCTTTTACGACGAAGAGAATTCCGTCGACCAACGTGCTCAGCGCGCGGGTCTCGGCTACCGAAAGCACCGGGGGGGAGTCGAAGATGACGATGCGGTCGGTATAGCGGCGCCTCATCTCCTGGACCAGGGTCTTCATTCGTTGCGACCCGATGAGTTCTGCCGGATTTTCCACCTCACGCCCCGCAGGGAGGATGGAGAGTCTGCCAATCCCGGTCTTGATGAGGGCCGCCCCGATATCGGCGCCGTCGGCGAGGCAGTCGGCAAGCCCGAGCCTTGGAGTGAGGCGGAAATATTTGTGGACCGAGGGCTTGCGCAGGTCGGCATCGACCAGCAGGACGGTATGGTCGTACTCCCGCGCCAGGGTGATGGCGAGGTTGATGGCCGTCACGCTCTTGCCCTCTCCGCTCAGGCAACTGGTGATCATGAGAGTCCTTCTCGCATCCCCCTCCCTGGCCAGCGTCACCAGTGAGGTCTTCAGCTTCCTGAACTCTTCGGAGATCGGCGAGCGCGGGTCGCGGTACGTGATGAGCATCGGATGATCGATCTTCATCTCCACCGCTCCCTCTGCCGGCCAAACATGCCGATGAGAGCCGGAAGGGGTCGAGGAAACGACGCCGGCGTCTTCGGGCAGACTTTTCCTGATGCTCTTCTCGACGATCCCCGCCTCGTCCTTTTCCCTGGAGCCTCCCCTCTGCCCCGTCGCTTTTTCCAGTGCTTTTTCGATTCGACTCACCTTGATACCCCCTTGCTCTGTTTCCGGAATCGATTCCCCTGGCCGACACCGAGGCGTCTCAAGCGGCCACCACCAGCAGCAGCACGCTCGCGACCGTCTCCGCTTCCTGGATTTCGATGACTTCGAAAACCAGCAGCCCCAACACCCCAAGCAGATAGAGCCCCGCGAAGGTCGCCAGGGCGACATTTTTCTTTCGCTCGCGCATTCGTTCCTCGGCCGTGGTGAAGCGCGGCAGAATCGCCAGCACCGGGAGCCCGAGAGTCTGGATTTCGTCGACGCCTCGCAGGGAATTGTCGAGATAATCGGTGGCGAAAACCAGACCGTAGGCAACCCCGAGCCCCGCAACGAGACTCAGCAAAATGAAGGGGATCCTCTTGGGGTCGACCGGCGAGGTCGGCAGCATGGCCGCATCGACGATGCGGAAGGTATCTGCCTTGTCCTGAAGGTCGATCTGCTTGGAGACTTCCGAGCGACCGTAGCGGGCGACAAGCTGCTGATATGCTTCGAAGTAGGTGTTGCGGTCGCGCTCCAGGTTGTTCAGGATCTGTCTCTTCTCCGGCAGGGCGGCCAGGATCGCCCTCTTTTCCTCCAGCGCCTGGCGCAACTGCGCTTCTCTCTGGCTGACGGCCCGAAGTTCCACCGAAATAAGGCTGCTCTCCAGAGAGCCGTCCTCGATCTCCGTTGTTCCGTCGAGAGTTCCGTTTTTCATCGCCTCCCGGATCTGCGCGATCTCCGCGTCAACGAGTTTCACCTCCGGGTAGTGCTCGGTATAGGTCAGAAGCAACTGGTCGCGTCGGCGCTGCAGCGCGGCGAGGTACTCGACGGCCGATCCTCCTGGAACGCTTCCGCGGTTGAGGATCTGGCGCCGGGCCATGAGTTCGTCCTTGCGGATCAGGATCTCTTCAAGGGCGCTTCGATCGGCCTCGATGGCGGCCAGCAGAATCGATTCGTCGGCCGAGACGAGATAGTGCTCGTTCTGCCTGAACTCGGCCAGACGCGCTTCGGCCTCCTGGAGACTGCGCCGGAAGTGCTCCATCTGCTCCATGAGAAAACGGTTCGCTCCGAAAGAGCCCTGGCGCACTGTCGAGAGATTTTCGTCGATGTAGGTTCGAATCAGAGTGTTGACATAATCTCGCGCCAGGACAGGATCCGCATCGCGATAGACGATGGTGAAGAGATCCTGCCCCTGGATGGTGATCTCGGTGTTGGTCTGGAACTTCGCGATGAGCCCTTTCTTTTTTCCCTCGTCTCCGCCGTGGTAGATCGGATCGAGTTCCTCGACCACCTTGGCCAGAAGGGCCCGGGTGTTCAGGGCATAGCTGAGCACCCGGAGCCTCTCTTCGATCGAATGCGTCACGGCGAGCCCCTGGAAGAGCTCGGTGAGAACGCTGCGCTCGATGAAGACCGTCGATTTCGCCTCGTACCTCTCCGGTTTGAGATAGGTGAAGGCGATTCCGGCGCTGGCCACTAGAATGGCGACCGCCGTAAAGAGATATCGCCGCTTCATGATCAGGGCGAGATACTTCCTGTAATCGAATTCAGGGGAAGACATGTCTGTTCTCCATAGATGGCGTCCGTCAGGACACCTGCTGGATCCCGCACCGAAAAACAAAGACATCCTCAGCCCCGGGGGGCGCGGAAATCTTCGGTGCGATAACTAGAAAAGACCTTCTCTGACAATGACGTAGTCCCCGACATTGAGGCGGAAATTCTGCCGCAGGTCGCCTTTTTTGATGAGGTCGTTCATCCGGACTTCGATCCTTTCTTCACGACCCTCCACTTTTCGCAGAATGACCGTGGAGTTGGGTCGGGCGAAGCGGTTGAACCCTCCGGCCTCCAGAATTGCTTCCATGACCGTGAGCCCCTCGCGATAGACGACGAACCGCGGCGCCATGACCGCCCCAAGGACGTAGACGTTCTGCTCTTCGGCCAGGGGGATGAAGATCACGTCTCCGGCCTGCAGCACGATGTCCTCTCTGGCGATCCCCCTGAGGAAGAGCTCGGAGAACCCCTCCTTGATCATCTCCCCTGAACGCATCAGGTAGGCGCGGCTGAGGTCGGCCTGCGCGAAATCGGAAATCTGACACAGAAGCTGCAGAAGTGTGGTGCGACGGTTCAGATCGTAGACGCCTGAAGCGACCCCGCCGCCGAAGATGTGCACCTGGTTATTGGTGATCTCCAGCAGCGAAACGGTCACGATGGGGCTCTTGACGAGTCTGCGCAGTCCGGTTTCGAGCTCTCTTTGCAGTTCGGTCGGGGTCTTGCCTGTGGCGATGACCTCGCCGAGCCCCGGCACGGTCACTTTGCCGTCGGGGCGCACCCGTGCGGTGAAGCTCAGCTCGCTCACTCCCCAGACGGCGACCTCCAGGACATCCCCGTCGCCGATGACGTAGTCCGAGGCGACGGCGCTCAGCGGCGCGATCAGGGCCAGGATGAGAGCTGCAATGACGAATCGAGACTTCATTTCCACCTCCTTGAAGAAGTTAGCGCGCTCCCCGCCCGAAGAGGACGACCTTGACGGTCTCGAGAATGATCAGGAAATCGAGCAGGAGCGAATAGTTCTTGATGTAGTACAGGTCGTAGCAGAGCTTTTCGACGGCGTCTTCGACCGAGGCGCCGTAGGGATATTTCACCTGCGCCCAGCCGGTGGCGCCCGGCTTGACGTAGTGACGATTGGAGTAATAAGGGATCTTCTCCTTGAGTGTTTCGACAAACTCGGGGCGCTCGGGGCGCGGGCCGACGAAACTCATCTCCCCCTTCAGGACATTGAAAAGCTGGGGAATCTCGTCCAGGCGCGATTTGCGCAGAATCCTGCCGACCCGGGTGATACGGGGGTCGTTTTCCCTGGCCCACACCGCGCCGGTCCCCTTTTCCGCATCCTGGCGCATCGTTCGGAACTTGTAGAGGGTGAATACCTCTTCGCCTCTACCCACCCGGCTCTGGCGGAAGAAGACCGGCCCGGGCGAATCGAGCCGTATGGCCAGTGCGATCAGCGGAAAAAGGGGCGAAGCGAAGACGATCCCGATCGATGCGAACATCAGATCGAACACCCTTTTGTAAAAACGCACGAAGGCGGTCAGACGTGAGCCGTTGGAAAAGATCAGGGAACTCGGATGCATCCTTTCGACCAGCAACTTTCCGGTGATCCTCTCGTAGAACGACAGGTCGTCGACGATCTCAATGCCGTTGAGTTTGCAGCCGAGAATTTCGCGCACCGGCAGAACGCCGCGTCTTTCGGAGACGGAGATGACGATGGTGTTGACCTTCTCCCGCATGGCCGTGACCGCAAGCCCATCACGGCTTCCCAAGGTGTCGATCGAGCCCGGACTGACCGCCATGCCGGGCGGTCGGATCGAGCCGGCCAGAATGTAGTTATGGGGATGGGACGCCAGCACCCTCTCGATCTGGTCGGCCAGAGGTCCGACGCCGAAGATCAGGATTTTCTGCGCAATCCCGGGCATGCGCAGAAAGATGAAGAAGCCGATGTGCCAGATGAGTTGAACGAATCCGAAAAGCGCCAGCGAAGCCACCAGGGAGATGCGCTCCGGCGTGACGTCGGGAATGAGATAGTAGATCCCCGACAGCAGGAAGAAAGCCAGTAGAACAGAGGCCCCGATGCGCATCACGATTTCCATGCGCCCGTTGTTGTGGTCCCAACTGTAGAGTTCGGCAAGATAGCTCGTGAGCATGAGCGCCGCCGCAAAGATGACGGTTTGGTAAATGGTCGAATGGGGAGCGTTCCCCTCGAGCAGAGCGCCCTGCAGGAAAACCGGCCCGAGGGAGTGGGCGGCCATGGCGGCTCCCAGGTCTCCAATCATCAGAACCAGCAGGGCTTTATTCATCGATGTCTCTCCAGGAGACGAAGACGCACACGCAGGTCTCCTGCATCCTTTTCCGGATCCACTTCTCCCATCGAAACGCGGGATTATCGAGCAGCGTGGCTGCGAGTCCGAGGCAGCGGTCTGTCATGGTCACATTAAGCCGTTCAGAGAAGGAAATTGCTGAAACCGTCGGATTTCATCTGCGGAAAGGTCGCAATTTCAATAAATTATTATTAAAGGGTTTTATCAAATCCCAACTCGAATGCAATTGGATCCAAGGTTTAAATTTCTCGCTCCCGGGGCGACCTTCCTGCGCCCCCTGTCGGCGCTTTTCTGGTCGTAGGGATCGGGAGCAGACGACGAAAAGACGGCAGAAAGATGTTTTTGCCCCCCAATGCTTGCGCTCAGGCGATGAGGTGCTAGATATTTACTGGCTATCATTAGTTAAAGCTAACTGTGAGGTCTTCGCATGTCTGATCATGTCCTAATCACCGGGGGGGCCGGCTTCATCGGCTCTCACCTTGCAGACGAGCTCCTGGCGGCCGGTTACCGCGTCCGCGTCCTGGACAACCTCTGCGAGCAGATACACCCCGATCGCCGCCCCCCTTCCTATCTCGATCCGCAGGTCGAGCTGCAGATCGGAGATGTGCGCGATGAGCAGGCCGTCGTGCGCGCGCTGCAGGGGATCGACGCTGTTTTTCATTTTGCCGCCAAAGTAGGCGTCGGCCAGAGCATGTACCAGATACGCGACTACGTCGACGTCAACGAGAACGGCACCGCAGTCCTTCTGCAGGCGCTGACAGAGCACCCCGTCAAGCGCCTGATCGTCGCCTCGTCCATGAGCATCTACGGCGAGGGACTCTATCTCGATCCCGACGGGAGCCTGGTGGAGGAGAAGAGTCGGGAACTCGAGCAGCTCCAACAGTCGGTATGGGAACTGAGCGACGAGCGGGGGCGGCGTCTGCGTCCGATCCCGACACCTGAGAACAAGCGCCCCGCACTCTCCTCGATTTACGCTCTCAACAAGTACGTTCAGGAGCGCCAGTGCCTCATGGTCGGGCAGGCCTACGGAATTCCAACGGTGGCATTGCGCTTCTTCAACGTCTACGGAACGCGCCAGGCGCTTTCAAACCCCTACACGGGGGTTCTGGCCATCTTCGCCTCTCGGCTGCTCAATGACAAACCTCCACGGATTTTTGAAGACGGCCTGCAACTTCGCGATTTCGTTCACGTCTCCGATGTCGCTGCGGCCTGCCGTCTGGCACTGGAGGCCGGCGATTCCGGGGGGCAGGTCTACAACATCGGCAGCGGCACCCGGACTACCGTGCGCGAGGTGGCGCTCAGGCTCGCCGCCGTGATGGGAAAGGAGCAGATCGCGCCCGAAATCACCCGGCGCTTCCGAATGGGGGATATCCGTCACTGTTTCGCCGACATCCTTCTGGCTCAGGAGGTTCTCGGATACCGCCCGAGGATCCGCTTCGAAAACGGACTGGCGGAACTGACCGAGTGGCTTGAAGGCCAGATCGCCGTCGACAGGGTGGAGATGGCAGGCTACGAGCTGGCAAGTAGGGGGCTGACGGTATGAATAAGGCGCAGGGAAAGGAGCGCCCCCCGCAGAACGAGAGCGCGCCCGAAAGCGGCAGAGTGCGCCGCAGGAGAAAAAACGCCTCCGACGCGAAGAGGATCCCTCTTATTACGGGCGGCGCGGGTTTCATCGGCGCCAACCTCGCAGCGCGCCTGGCGGAAAGGGGGCACGAGGTTCTCGTCTTCGACAACCTGAGTCGTCCAGGGGTCGAAGAGAATCTGAGGGCGCTCAGAAAGCGCTTCGGCGATCGGATCGCAGTCCAGATCGCCGACATCCGGGATGCGGAGGCGGTGGGCCAGGCCGCCGCCCGCGCCTCGGAGGTCTATCATTTCGCGGCGCAGGTTGCTGTGACCACCAGCGTCAGTCGGCCTGTGGAAGATTTCGAAATCAACGCGCGGGGGACTCTCAATCTTTTAGAGGCTCTGCGGCAACTTTCTTCTCCTCCCCCTCTTCTCTACACGTCGACCAACAAGGTCTACGGCAGGCTCGAGGGACAGCGCTTCGAAGAGCAGGGCCGGGAATTCAGGCCGGTTTCGGAGCAACTGGCCCACAGGGGGGTGCCCGAGTCGCAGCCTCTCGACTTCTACAGCCCCTACGGATGCTCAAAGGGAACGGCGGAGCAATATGTGCGCGACTACGCCCGCATCTACGGTCTGCAAACGGCCGTTTTCCGCATGAGCTGCATCTACGGTCCGCTTCAGCGCGGCACGGAGGATCAGGGGTGGGTCGCACATTTTCTCGTCCGGGCACTGCGCGGAGAGCCGGTCACCATCTACGGAAACGGCAAGCAGGTGCGCGATATCCTGTTCGTCGACGATCTGCTGGACGCGTTTCTGCTGGCCAGAGAACAGATGCCGAAACTCGGGGGAGGGGTCTTCAATATCGGCGGGGGGCCGTCCGGGCGGATCAGTCTTCTCGACTTCCTGACGTTGACCGAAGAGCTTTGCGGCCGCCCGATCGAGATTGCCTTCGGACCCTGGCGTCCGGGGGATCAGCCCTATTACGTTTCCGACACCCGCCTTTTCAGCGGGCACACCGGATGGATGCCCCGCACTGCGGTGCACGAGGGGGTTCGCCGTCTCTACGAGTGGCTGCGCTCCACCCTCGCTGATTTCAACGTCCGATCATGCTCCGAATACGCCGCCCTATGAAATTTGCCCTCATCAATCCCAACTGGAACTTTTCAGGGAGCGTCTACTTCGGCTGCCGGGAGCCGCACCTGCCTCTCGAATTCGGCTATGCAGCGGCGCTGCTGCGCCGCCACGGGCACGAGGCCCGGCTGATCGACGGGCACCTTTTCGATTTTTCCGAAGACCAGATCCGCGCCTGCATCGAAGAGTTCAACCCGGATGTCGTCGTCGTCACCACCGCGCCGAGCTATCTCTTCTGGCGCTGCCCTCCCCCGGAGCTTCGTATTCCGCAGATCCTGATGCGTCACCTGCGCAACTTTCCGGCCCTCTTCGTTGCAGTAGGCCCCCACGGATCGGCCACACCGGGGAACGTATTGAGAAAGCTCGGCGTCGATGCGGTCGTCCTGGGCGAATTCGAGGAGATCCTCTCCGGTTTCTCGGATCCTGACTGGCACACCCTCCCTTCGGTCGCATGCCTCATCGGAGAGGAGGTCAGAATCCAGGGAGGCCCGGCAACGGCGGATTTCTTCGACTTTCCCCCCCTGATCTGGCCCGATGAATGGATCGGGCGCCACCGCCATCACCACCACCGCTTCGATGCCGCTCCTAGCGGCCCGGGAGCGGAGATCGAGTCCTCGCGCGGCTGCCCGTATCATTGCAGCTTCTGCGCAAAGGAAAATTTCAGGGGGATTTACCGCCGCCGCTCCCTGCCCCGGCTCCTTCGCGAACTCGACGCTCTGATTGCCCAGGGGGTGGAATACGTCTATTTCATCGACGAGATCTTTCTGGCCGATCCTTCCCTTCTGGCGGCGTTGGCCGAGCGCCGCATCGCTTTCGGAATCCAGACCCGCATCGATCTGTGGAGTCCACGCATGCTGGAGGCATTGGGGCGGGCCGGATGCAAATCGATCGAGGCCGGCATCGAGAGCCTGAGCGCGGAGGGACGCGCTGCCCTGGGAAAACCGGGGAAACTCTCGACCGCAGAGGTCACCGAACGTCTCATCGAGGCCCGCAGGCATGTCCCCTTCGTGCAGGCCAACCTCATCGGCGTCCCCGAGGACTCCCGATCACAGGTGCTGCAATGGCGTGAGGAACTGCGCCAACAGGGCGTCTGGGCCAACGATCCGGTCCCTCTGTTCCCCTACCCAGGTTCAGCCGACTTCCGCCGGCTCTTCGGCGCGCCCGACGATAACGCCTGGTCGGTCGCTCATCACTGGTACCTGCAGCAGAACACGGCGCTGAGCGATCTGCAGTCAGAGATCCCCTTGAGCCTTGCGGACCTGGAGACGGCAGGAGATTTCCATGAACGATCTTCCTAGAACCAATCTGCGAATCCTCATGAGTGCCGATACCCTGGGCGGGGTCTGGGACTATGCCCTGGAGCTTTCCGTTCAGCTTTCAAGATTCGGCGTCCGGACGGCCCTGGCGACGATGGGACGTCCGCCGAGCGCCGAGCAGCGTCGCGCCGCAGCGGCAATTCCCGGCCTCGAACTTCATGAAAGCGATTTTCGCCTCGAGTGGATGCCTGATCCCGGCGACGATCTGGAACTGGCCGGAGAATGGCTCCTCGGCCTTGAGCGTCGGCTGCGCCCCGACATCGTGCATCTGAACGGCTACGTGCACGCCACACTGCCCTGGAGCGCCCCCTGTCTGGTCGTGGCCCATTCGTGCGTCCTGTCGTGGTGGGCCGCTGTGAAAAAGGAGCCGGCTCCCGCCGAGTGGGACGCGTACGCGCGCCGCGTACGCGAAGCCCTGCACGCCGCCGCTTCGGTCGTCTTCCCGACCCATGCGCTCCTCGATGCGATGACGGCCCTCTACGGTCCGCTCCCCCAGGCACAGGTCATCGCCAACGGGCGCGACCCCCAGCGCTACCGGATGGTCGAGAAAGAAGCGCTGATCTTCAGCGCCGGACGCCTCTGGGACGAGGCCAAGAACATGGCGGCCCTCAATGCCGTCGCGCCCGAACTCGACTGGCCGGTCATCGCCGCCGGCGACTGGCAGAGGCCGGACGGCAAAGGGGTTCGTCCGGAGGCTCTCCACACGCTGGGTGTGATCTCTGCGTCTGAGATCTCTTCCTGGCTTTCGCGCTCAGGAATCTATGCCCTCCCAGCACGCTACGAGCCCTTTGGTCTTAGCGTCCTGGAGGCGGCCATGTGCGGCTGCGCGCTCGTCCTTGGCGACATCCCTACACTGCGCGAGCTGTGGGACGGTGCGGCCATCTTCGTCCCTCCCGACGACCATGATCGCCTCCTCTCGGCCCTCAAGGCTCTGATCTGCCACCCAGGACGACAGAGAGAACTCGCCCTGGCAGCCCGGCGCCGTGCAATGACCTACAGCGCAGAGCGGATGGGCCGGGCCTACCATCTTCTGTACTGTCGCCTGCTGCAGCCGCAGACAACGCTCAGCGGCTCCTCACGCTACGAAGTCCCCTGTGCGTGGGCAACATCCATCAACCGGTGAAAGGTCGAAAACATGCGTTTTGTTCTGTTCTGTCATTCGATTTCATCGTGCTGGAACAACGGCAACGCTCACTTTCTCAGGGGGGTCATGCGGGAGATGCAGGCCCTCGGACACCAGGTCTGCGCCTATGAACCGGCAGACGGATGGAGTCGCGCCAATCTGACGGCCGACTTCACAGGGCTGGCCCTCGAAGGATTCAGCGGCAGCTTCCCCCTGCTGCGTCCGCAAACCTATCGACTGAACACGCTCGATCTCGACCAGGTGCTGCACGGCGCCGATGTTGTGCTCGTTCATGAATGGAACGATCCGCAACTGGTGCGGGCCATCGGGCGCAAACGCCTTGAGGGAGGGCGCTTTGTCCTTCTCTTCCACGATACCCATCACCGCGCCCTGACCGCACCCGGTGCGATGGAGGCCTACGACCTGGACGGATTCGACGGCGTTCTGGCCTTCGGGGAAGTCATCCGTCAGATCTATCTAAAAAAGGGGTGGTCCCGCCGTGCCTGGACCTGGCACGAGGGGGCCGACATCTCCCATTTCCGTCCCCGGGGGGGCGATCGACGTGACGGCGACCTGGTCTGGATCGGCAACTGGGGAGACGACGAGCGCAGTTCCGAACTGCACCGCTTTCTGCTCGAACCGTCCCACCGCCTGAAGCTGAAGACGGCGGTTTACGGCGTTCGCTATCCACAGCCGGCGCTCGAGGCCCTGGAGCATCACGATATCGAATACAAAGGGTGGCTCGCCAACCACCGCGTCCCCGCGGTCTTCCAGCGCTACGGAGTCACCGTCCATATCCCCCGACGCCCCTACGTGGAGGCTCTTCACGGGATTCCGACCATCCGGGTGTTCGAGGCTCTGGCCTGCGCAATCCCCCTGATCTGCTCCCCCTGGCACGATACCGAAGGGCTCTTCCGGCCGGGAGTCGATTTTCTCGTCGCCCGCAGTGGCGAAGAGATGACTCGCCTGCTTCGCCAGGTGCTGTGCGACCGCGCATTCGCCAGGGAGCTCTCGACCCGGGGTCTCGAGACCGTCCGCTCCCGGCACACCTGTCGCCACCGGGTTCTGGAACTTCTGCAGATCTGCCACGAACTCGGAGTGCGCGACGAGCGCCCCTCCACGCAGAAAGTGGATACAGCGGCACGAGGCGAGATCAGCCGAGCGGCCTCGCCTCTCTGATCGCTGGCCGAAACGTCCCTGTTCCGGCTTTGCGCGGGAGCGACGCAATGAAATTTTCGAGGAGACTTTCGGAATGAAGATCGCTTTTTTCGGTTCGAGCCTCGTCTCTGCATACTGGAACGGCGCCGCCACCTATTACCGGGGTATCCTCCGGGCACTGGCCTCCAGAGGGTACGACATCGCCTTCTACGAGCCGGACGCCTTCGAACGCCAGAGTCATCGGGACATCCCGGACCCTCCCTGGGCCAGGGTGGTCGTCTACCGTGCCGATGAAGGCGGGGTTTATGAGGCGCTGGAAGCCGCAGCGGGCGCAGATCTTGTCGTCAAGGCAAGTGGTGTGGGCGTTTTCGACGAGCTTCTGGAGCGCGAAGTCCTTGCGCTGCAGGGTCCCAGGCGGCGGGTCGTCTACTGGGACGTCGATGCGCCGGCGACTCTGGAGCGTCTCGCCGCGGCTCCACTGGATCCTCTTTCCTCCCTGATCCCCCGCTACGACCTGATCCTCACTTACGGCGGCGGTCCTCCGGTCGTGCGGGCATTCGAGGCTTTGGGGGCACGGCGCTGCGTTCCGATCTACAACGCTCTCGATACGCAGACCCACTTCCCCGTCCCCCCTGATCCCTGTTTTGCTGCCGATCTGGCATTTCTGGGCAACCGCCTTCCGGACCGGGAGTCCCGGGTCGATGAATTTTTCTTCGCCCCGGCCGCCCAGCTCCCTCAAAAGAGTTTCCTTCTCGGAGGCAACGGGTGGGGGGACAAAGCGATGTCCGGCAATATCCGCTATCTCGGCCATGTCTATACTGCACAGCACAATGCCCTGAACTGTTCGGCCCGTGCCGTGCTCAACATCAACCGCTCAGGCATGGCGAAGTTCGGCTTCTCCCCCGCCACCCGGGTCTTTGAGGCGGCGGGCGCCGGCGCCTGCCTGATCACCGACGCGTGGGAAGGGATCGGCGATTTCCTCGAGCCCGGCTCTGAAATCCTGGTGGCGCGAAACGGTGACGAGGTCGCACGTCTGTTATCGGAACTCGGCGACGTGCGCGCCCGGCATATCGGCGAGGCGGCCCGCAGCAGAGTCCTGCGCGATCATACATACGATCATCGGGCCGAGACGCTCTGTCGCGTTCTGGAGTGTGCAGGAGGATCACGCCGATGAGCGGCTATTCCATCGTCATACTGGGACTTTCGATCACCTCCTCGTGGGGCAACGGTCACGCCGTCACCTTCCGCGCACTCGTTCGCGAACTCGACCGGCGCGGCCACGACGTCCTTTTTCTCGAGCGCGACCTGCCGTGGTATCGGTCTCACCGCGATCTCCCCTCTCCACCCTATGGGAGGACGTGCCTCTATCGCGATCTGGACGCTCTGCGCCGGCAGCACGCAGATGCTGTGTCGAAAGCGGACATTGTCATCGTCGGCTCCTACGTCCCGCAGGGGGTCGAGGTCGGAATCTGGGTCCAGGAGACGGCCAGGGGGTTGAAAGCTTTCTACGATATCGACACCCCTGTGACTCTCGCCAAACTAGCGGCTGGCGACTACGAGTATCTGCGCCCCGACCTGATTCCCGGGTATGATCTCTACCTGAGTTTTACCGGAGGCCCCACCCTTGCACGACTGGAAGACGAGTTTGGCTCTCCGGCGGCACGACCCCTTTACTGCTCCGTCGACCCGCAGATCTATCGCCCCATGACTGCGGCGCTCCAGTGGAATCTCGGCTACCTGGGAACCTACAGCGCCGATCGGCAGAAGACGCTGGAGAATCTGCTCATCGGCCCCGCACGAAAACGCAGGGAGGAACGATTCGTCGTCGCCGGCCCCCAGTTTCCCCCTTCGATCGACTGGCCGCCCAATGTCGAAAGGATCGATCATCTCCCCCCCGGCGAACACCGCGACTTCTACAACCGACAGCGCTTCACACTGAACGTCACCCGCGCCGACATGATCCTCGCCGGCTGGTCTCCCAGTATCCGACTTTTCGAGGCGGCCGCCTGCGCCACGCCGATCATCAGCGATGTTTGGGAGGGGATGGAGGAGTTCTTCGAGCCGAAGAGCGAGATCCTGATCGCGCGCAACGCCTCCGAGGTCGAGGAACTGCTCGAGGGGGTATCGGAGGCGCAGCGCAGAAGAATCGGCCTGAGCGCCCGAGAGAGAGTTCTGGCCTCGCATACGGCTGCGCACAGGGCAAAGGCGCTCGAAAACTACATCAGCGAACGCACCGGCGGGGTCGCCCTCTGCCGTGCCGACGTGGTCTGACAAATTTAGCCCCCGAGAGGAGTCTTCATGCCGTCTCTTCCACCCGGCCAAAATCCCGTCCCCGACGGGCGACAGAGCCGGAAAGCTCCGGAGCGGATACTGATCACCGGAGGCGCCGGTTTCATCGGCTCTCATCTGTGTCGCCGTCTCCTTGGCGATGGGCACGAGGTTCTGTGTCTTGACAACTTCAGCACAGGTGAACGAGGCAATATCGAGGAACTTCTCTCCAATCGCTCGTTTCACCTGATCGAGCACGATATCATCCACCCCCTGCGCCTGGAGGTCGACCGCATCTACAATCTCGCCTGCCCCGCTTCGCCGGTCCATTACCAGAGAGATCCGGTGAGGACGACGAAGGTGAGCGTTCTGGGAGCGATCAACGTCCTGGAACTGGCCAGGGAGTTGAAGGTCCCCGTCCTTCAGGCCTCGACGAGCGAGGTGTACGGAGATCCTTCCGTCCATCCGCAGGTCGAATCGTACTGGGGGAACGTCAATCCTATCGGCCGTCGTGCCTGCTATGACGAGGGAAAGCGATGCGCTGAAGCCCTTTTCTTCGACTATCACCGGCAGTACGGGGTGCAGATCAAGGTCTGCCGTCTCTTCAATACCTACGGGCCGCGCATGCACCCACAGGACGGACGGGTCGTGTCGAATTTTTTGGTCCAGGCCATGCGCGGTCAGCCCATCACCATCTACGGACGCGGCGTGCAGACCCGCTCCTTTTGCTATGTCGACGACATGGTGGAAGGACTCGTGCGTATGATGCAGACCGATCCCCCCGTGGTCGGTCCCGTCAATCTCGGAAACCCACAGGAATTCACAATTTTCGAGCTGGTGAACGTCATCCTCGAGTTGACGGGATCCTCCTCGCGCATCGTTTTTCATCCCCTGCCGGAAGACGACCCCAAGCAGCGGCGTCCCGATATCGCACTTGCGCAGCAGCTCCTTGGATGGCATCCTTGTATTTCGTTGCGTGAAGGTCTGGAAAAAACTGCGGCCTATTTTGAACAACGGCTTCGACACGGAGCAGTGCACGGATTCCGGCCGGAGAGAGGGCTCCAGACGGCCCGGGTCCCCCCCTCGACGGACTCTGGTTTTCAGACCACAGTGCCCAACTCAATAGAAGGAGGAAAAGATGAGACTCGGATTCATATTTTCGGCGATTCTGATTTTGGCCCTTGTCACGACGGGGTGCGAAAGGCGCGAGGCGGAGCCCCCGACTCCCCAGGCGCCTGCGGCGCCGCCTCCGGCTGCGCCGGCGCCGGAAACCGAGCGCCCTGACGACCCGGCCGCCGCTGCGCAGGAACTCGGTTTCCAGATCGATATGGAGGTTGGTGAAAGGGTGAACGCGCAGGCCTGCGCCACCTGTCATGCGCAGGGGATCGCCGGTGCTCCCATCACGGGAGATGCACAAGCCTGGGCTGCACGCATCGACCAGGGAATGGAAACGCTGATCCGGCACTCCATCGAGGGGTTCCAGGGGAACGCCGGCGTCATGCCGCCGCGCGGAGGGGTCATGACGCTCAGCGACGATGAAGTCGCTTCGGCCGTCGTCTACATGGTGGAACAGAGCCGGTAGGCGCCAAAGCATCGAACGAAAAAAAGGGTCGCTGCCGGCGACCCTTTTTTTCTTCCCCCGATTCGTGCACGGCGGTATACTGGCCGGCTCTCATTCATAAGGAGTTCTGGCTATGGAACTAACGGGAAAACAGGTCCGCCATCTGCGCGCCCTGGGGCATCACCTCAAGCCGGTTGTCATGATTGGCAAAAATGAAATCAACGAAGAGGTCGTCCGCTCTACCGAGGCGGCACTCGAAGCGCACGAACTGATCAAGGTCAAGCTGCAGGAAGGGTGCGACCTCGACCGCAGGGAAGCGGCCGACATCCTCTCGGAAAAGACCGATTCGGCGATCGCACAGATACTGGGTAAAACTTTTCTTCTGTACCGCCCAAGCGACAAGCGCCGGATCGAATTCCCCTGAAAACACCTTCACACTTTCTCGTAGGGATCGAAAAGACGCTTGAACTCGTCCATCGCATACCGGTCGGTCATCCCCGCGATGTAGTCGCAGATCACCCTCTCGTGGCCGTGCAGATCGAACTTCTCCCGGCACTCCCGGGGAAGCAGGGAGGGGTTGGCATGATAGCTCTCGAAGAGCTGGGTCAGCAGCCGCTCGGCCTTGACCCTCATGCGCTCCACCTTGTAGTGGCGATAGAGCCGGTGGAAGAGAAATTTCTTCAGCTCGCGGTTCTTGCGCAGGATTTCGGGGCTGAAGCCGACGAGCCGGCAGGGGTGCCGCCGAACTGAATCGAGGGTCTCGATCTTCTCCCGGTGCAACTGCTCCTTCGTGAAAGCGACGACATCGTCGATCAAAGCCCCTATGAGATGGCTGATCGTCTGGTAGATGCGGCGCTTTTCCGAGAGTCCCGGGAACTTCTCCCCGACCCGCTCCCATGTCTCCCTCCAGAGCTCGAGGGCGCCGAGTTCCTCCAGGGCGATATAGCCTGCCTTGAGCCCGTCGTCGATGTCGTGGTTGTTGTAGGCGATCTCGTCCGCCAGGTCGATGATCTGCGCCTCCAGGGTGGGACGGAAACCGGGATCGTAGTCTGCCGCGGCGCCGGGCTCCGGCCGGTCGTAGTCTGAGGAGTGCTTGATGATCCCTTCGCGCGTCTCCCAGCAGAGATTCAGGCCGTTGAATCCCGGATAGCGCTCCTCGAGGATCTCGACGATTCGAAGGGACTGCAGATTGTGCTCGAAGCCGCCGTATCCGCTCATGAGGCGGTTGAGAACCTCCTCGCCGCTGTGACCGAAGGGAGTGTGCCCCAGGTCGTGGGCGAGGGCGAGCGCTTCGGTGAGGTCTTCGTTCAGGCGCAGGCGCCGGGCGATCCCCCGGGCGATCTGCGCCACCTCCAGGGAGTGTGTCAGGCGGGTGCGGTAATAGTCCCCCTCGTGATTGACAAAGACCTGCGTTTTGTATTCAAGCAGTCGGAATGCCGCGCAATGGATGATCCTGTCGCGGTCGCGCTCGAATCCGGGGCGTGCATCCTTGTACGTCTCGGGATGGCGACGTCCGCGGCTCTCGGCAGAGCGCGCGGCGAAGGAGGCGAGATCGGGACGTTCCATGAAGACCTCTCATATAGGGGCGCGATTCCTCGCGCCCGGGGCGACATGATCGCGCCCCTACAAGACAAACCTTTTCAGGGTTCATGATTGCTGCACATAATACTTAACACCTAAAACCGAAAACTTGAAACCCAAAAATTCCCTCATTCCTTGACGCCTCCGGTTCGCTATGATAATTTGCCCGTGGTTTTGATCACTTGCGCCGGACTGACTCCGGCCCGGAGAAGATGATATCGTGCGCATCATCAGCGGAACCGCCCGGGGAAAACGCCTCGCCTCCTTTCGAGGAGAAACCGTCCGCCCTACGCCTGACCGGGTTCGCGAAGCGCTTTTCAGCATTTTGATCAGCCGCTTCGGCTCTCTGGCGGGCACAAACGTCCTCGACCTTTTCGCCGGCACCGGCGCGATGGCGATCGAGGCCCTTAGCCGGGGTGCGAAACATGCCGTTCTGATCGAGCAGGATGGGCGGGCCGCGGAACTGATCAAGACCAACCTGCGAAATTGCGGTTTTCAGGAGCGCGCAAGGCTCATCCGGGCCGAAGTCCTCACCACCCTTCCCCGCCTTTCAGAGGCCCCCTTCGATCTCGTCTTCCTCGATCCCCCTTACCACATGGGATATCCGGAGAAGACGATTTCGACGATTTCTTCCCTGAAACTGCTTGCCCCCGATGGGATTCTCTGCGCCGAAACCGCAGCGGCTGAACAGATACCCGAACGGATCGGAAACCTTGTCTGCGACGATTTTCGCAGATACGGCTCCACGGCTCTTCATCTTTTCACCCACTCCGAGGCATCCGGCTCATGAGCAATCGTATCGCCGTCTACCCCGGGTCCTTCGACCCCATCACCTACGGACATCTCGACATCATTCACAGGGGGATGAAGGTCTTCGACGAACTGATCATCGCGGTGGCGCGCAATTCGGAAAAGAAATCCCTCTTCAGCATCGATGAGCGTCTGGCGATGATCCGTGATACCATCGGTGAAAACGGAAAGGTGAGGGTCGACACCTTCGACGGCCTGCTCGTCGACTACGTCATGTCACAGGGGGCTCGCGTCATCCTGCGAGGATTGCGTGCGGTTTCCGACTTCGAATACGAATTCCAGATCGCCCAGATGAACCATAGCGTGCAGGAGGAGGTCGAAACGCTTTTCATGATGACCGCCGTCCCGTACGGATATCTCAGCTCCTCCATCGTAAAGGAGGTTGCCGCCCTCAAGGGGCCTGTCGACACCTTCGTTCCTCCCGCGGTCAAGAAGGCTCTGCAGCACAAGCTGGGCCGAAACGAATGAAACGTGAACCAGCGGCTTCGATTTCAAGGAGATTCAAAAGATGATCACCAGGGACATGACGATCGAGGAAGTGATCCGCCGCCATCCCCAGACGGTGGCCGTATTCCGCCGGTTCGGGCTCTCGTGCATGGAATGCCAGATCGCCCAGTTCGAAGCCGTTGAGGACGGGGCGGGAGTGCACAAGGTCGACGTGGAACAGCTTCTTACGGAACTCAACAGATCGATCGGAGGAGCTCCTTGACCGGACTCAGATTCATTCTCATCGCTCTGCTCGTCCCTTTTCTTTTTTCCTGTGCTGCCGCCACTCCCACGAGGCCGACGACGGTGGACCTCGTCGCCGTCGATTACACGACGATGAGCGATCAGGAACTGCAGAGCCATTACGCCCGGCTCTCGGACCAGCTTGCCCGCGAGTCGAGGGCCGAACGCCTGAGTGCGGCCGGCAGACCGACACGTCCGGGAGCGAGCCAGGATCCCGAAGCGGTCGCCGCCCTGCGTGAACGCTGGAACCAGGTGCGTCAGGAGATGCGGCAGCGCGAACTGCTGCCGTAATCCCTATAATAGTCCTGTTCCTATAGCTATTTTTCGCCGCTCAACGCAGATCGTCACTTGCACGCGGAACCCGCTCAGATATCCGTCGAAGCTGCCTGCCCTGTTCCCTTCAAGGCGTGGTCCGTTGGACCTGATCGGGAGCAAAACGAAAAAACGCTTCCTACCCGCCTCGCGCTCCCCCCATTCGATCAGCCCCTTCGAGATCGCCAGCCCCAAGCCAGCGCTGCCGTACCTGCGGATCAGCGATCTGCCCATCTGCCTGAAAATCTGGAAGCATCTTGTAGCAATCATTTCGCATGACTAACCGTACGGGGCACTAGTGTCCCGTGCGGTTAGTCCTTTCAAGTAACTCTGAGCAATTTTGGCCGCTGGC
>JARFUG010000072.1:7189-15838 GCA_029289095.1 Desulfuromonadales bacterium | reverse complement strand
ACTCAGGGAAAGGGAAGGTGTAAGTTCAGGAGCCAGGAGCCAGGAGCCAGGAGCCTGAAGACAGAAGACAGAAGACAGAAGACAGAAGACAGAAGATCCTCCTCGTTCCTCGTGCCCAAGAGCCTGAACCATGTCCATCCATTCTTCCGCCGCCATCATCCTTCGCCATCTTGATTACGGGGAGGCCGACCGCATCGTGACCTTTCTGACGGCAGGGCACGGGGTGATGAAGGGGTTCGCCCGGGGGGCGCGAAAGAGCCGTCGGCGCTTCGGACCCGCTCTGGAGAGTTTCGCCTCGGTGCGCCTGCACTGGAGCGCTTCGCGCGGCGGCGACATGGTATCCCTGCGCGAGGCCGAGATCCTCGATCTGCGCACGTCGTTGCGGGGCGATCTTACCGCGCTGGCTCTGGCCGCTTACGGCTGCGAAGTGCTGGAGGCCCTCCTCGGAGAGGGGCACGGCCACGGGGAGCCTTTCGTTCTGCTTGGCGCTTTTCTCGATCATCTTGCCGCCGGGGGGGCAGGGGCTGACGCCCGCCTTCTTTTCGAACTGCGTCTTCTCTCTCTGGCCGGCTACATCCCCCATCTTCTGCACTGCTCCGAGTGCGGGATGCTGTCGCAGGAGGAGGCGGTCGGCTTCGACCCCGCGCGCGGGGGCGCGCTCTGCTCCGACTGTGCGGGGGAGGGCGCCCTGCGCATCGAGCGCCTCACGCTCGGAACCTTGGCCCGCTCCCTGCGCACTCCCCTCGACCTCTTCGAGGGCTTCCGCTTTGGCCCGCGCACCCGACAGCAGGGCGGAGAGCTCCTCGGGCGCGCCCTGCGCCTGCATCTGCATCGCCCTCTGCGCTCTGTTTCGTTTCTCGACGACGTCCTCGGCCAGGCTCTCCCCCTCGCGCGGTGATGCTTTCTATCCACCTAAAAACTCCCCGTTTTCATTGGAATCGGTTCTTGACAGGCCTGCTTCGTCCGGGGTAAAATTTTTATCTTTATTTTTGTATACAGTATACATTTGAGCCGCCCTCTGCACCGCGGCTTTCTACGCTTCTCGACGGAGGAATTACTGTGACATTCCAAGATCTTATCCTCTCCCTCCAGAACTACTGGGCTCGGCAGGGATGCGTCATCCAGCAGCCTTACGATCTGGAAAAAGGGGCCGGCACCTTCAACCCGGCCACTTTCCTGCGCGTTCTCGGCCCCGAGCCGTGGAACGTCGCCTACGTGGAGCCGTCGCGTCGCCCCACCGATGGCCGCTACGGTGAAAACCCCAATCGCCTGCAACACTACTACCAGTTCCAGGTCATCCTGAAGCCGGCTCCGATGAACATCCAGGAGCTCTACCTCGATTCGCTCAAGAGCTTCGGCATCGATCCGCTGAAGCACGATATCCGATTCGTCGAGGACGACTGGGAGTCGCCGACCCTGGGCGCCTGGGGGCTCGGCTGGGAGGTGTGGCTCGACGGGATGGAGATCACCCAGTTCACTTACTTCCAGCAGGCCGGCGGCATCGATCTGAAGCCGGTCTCCGGCGAGATCACCTACGGCTGCGAACGCATCGCCATGTACCTGCAGGGGGTGGACAACGTCTATGATCTCGAGTGGGTCAAGGGGGTGAAGTACGGCGACATCCATCACCAGACCGAGGTCGAGTTCTCCACCTACAACTTCGAAGAGGCCGACACCTCGATGCTCTTCTCTCTCTTCGCGATGTACGAGAAGGAGTGCATCCGCCTGGCCGAAAAGTCCCTTGTCTTTCCCGCCTACGATTTCGTCCTGAAGGCCTCCCACTCCTTCAACCTGCTCGATGCGCGCGGGGCGATCTCGGTGACCGAGCGCGCCAACTACATCGGCCGGGTGCGCAACCTCGCGCGTCTTTGTGCCGAAGGGTACGTGGCGCAGAGGGAGAAGATGGGATTTCCGCTTTTAAAAAAATAGTATCCAGGAGCCAGGAGCCAGGAGCCAGAAGAGAATCAAGGTGTTCTCCTGGCTTCTGGCTTCTGGATTCTGGCTTCTGAGGAGTTAACAATGTCCGCTGAACTCTTTCTTGAAATCGGAACGGAGGAGATCCCCGCAGGCTTTCTCCCCGTCGCCATGGACGAACTCGACCGGCTGTTGCGCAAAGAGCTGGAGGCCGCCCGTATCCCCTTCGAGGCGGTGCGCACCTTTTCCACCCCCCGGCGTATCGCCGCCGCGGTCAGCGGAGTGGCCCTGGAGCAGCAGCGCCAGGAGTCGCTGGTGACCGGACCTTCGGTCAAGGTCGCCTACGACGCCGAGGGCAACCCGACGAAGGCGGCCATCGGCTTCGCCCGCTCCAACGGCGTCGACGTCTCCGAGCTCTCCACCATGGAGACGGACAAGGGGTCCTACATCTACGTCTCGAAGGTCGAAGAAGGGGGCGCGAGCGCCGACCGGCTTCCGGAGATCCTGCCGCGGGTCATCGCCTCGATCCCCTTTCGCAAGTCGATGCGCTGGAAGGACCTCGATATCCGCTTCGCCCGCCCCATCCACTGGATCGTCGCGCTCTTCGACGGCGCCGTCGTCCCCTTCTCCTTCGGCAATCTGGAGAGCGGCAACATTTCCCGGGGGCACCGCTTCATGGCGCCCGAGCCCTTTCCGGTGCACAGCGCACAGGAATGGATCGAAGAGTGCGGACGCCGTTTCGTCATCCCCGACCCTGCCAGGCGAAAAGAGATCATCGCGACGGAAGTGGAGCGCCTCGCCCACGCTGCCGGAGGGGAGGTCAACCCCGATGAAAAACTCCTGCAGGAGGTGAGCTGCCTGGTCGAAGACCCCACGGCGCTGTGCGGCTCTTTCGAGGAAAAATATCTCGAGCTGCCGCGGGAGCTCCTCATCACCACCATGCGCGAGCACCAGCGCTACTTCACTGTGGCCGACAAAGAGGGGAAACTCCTTCCGCGCTTCATCACCGTCGCCAACACCCGAGCCGAAGATCCCAAGGTCGTGGTGCGCGGCAACGAGCGGGTCCTTCGGGCGCGCCTCTCCGATGCCATGTTCTTCTGGAACGAGGATCAGAAGGAGAAGCTCGAAAGCCGCCTTGAGGCCCTCAAGAGCGTCGTCTATCAGGCCAAACTCGGCACGAGCTTCGAGAAGGTCGAGCGCTTCCGCCGACTCGCCGTCCACCTGTCCGAGACCCTCGAGCCTTCGGTGCGCGATCTGACCGACCGGGCGGCCCTGCTTGCAAAGTGCGATCTGGAGACGGGGATGGTCTACGAGTTTCCCGAACTGCAGGGAATCATGGGGCGCGAGTATGCGCGACTCGAAGGGGAGAATCCGCGTGTCGCCGCCGCCATCTACGAGCATTACCTGCCGACCCAGGCCGGCGGCGCTCTGCCCTCCGACAGCGTCGGCGCCTTCGTCTCCATCGCCGACAAGGTCGACACCCTCTGCGGCTGCTTCGGCGTCGGCCTCATCCCGACGGGAACCGCCGACCCGTATGCTCTTCGCCGCAATGCCATTGGGATTCTCAATATTATTCTCGACCGTGGCTATTCCATCGCGCTGCCCGAACTTGTCGATCGCGCGCTCGATCTCCTCTCGAATAAGCTGACCCGCCCCCTGGAGCAGGTGCGCGCCGACGTGCTCGAGTTCTTCCGCGGGCGCTTCCTCAACATGCTTACCGCCCAGGGGTTTCCCCAGGACGTCGTGGAAGCGGTCCTTGCGGCCTCCTTCGCCAGCCCCGTCGATGCCCTGGATCGTGTGCGGGCTCTTGCCGCACTCAAGGGGCGGGAGGATTTTGAGCCGCTGGCGGTTGCATTTAAAAGGATCGGCAATATTATTAAGGAGGGCTTAGGTTTTCCGGTTGATCCCTCCCTCTTTGAAGCCGCCTGCGAAAAAGACCTCTTCGATGTTCTGCAGAAAGTACGCGGCGAAGTCGACAATTTTGTCGCTCGGGGGGATTATTCTGCGGCCCTGCGTGCCATCGCAGCCCTGAGATCCCCCGTCGACGCCTTCTTCGACGGCGTCATGATCATGGACAAGAACGAGGCGGTGCGCGCCAATCGTCTCGCCCTGCTCACGGCGACGGCCGGCCTCTTCCGCGGGATCGCCGATTTCTCGCGGATTGCGGATTGACGACTAAAAGCCCTCTTCTTTGAGGGGAGGGGGGAAGGCAGGGCAGGCACGGGGGCCTGCTCCTACGGTTCAATGGTGTTGCGGTCGACGTGGGAATCGGCCGCAATTCGACACGCCTTTATTTGAATTGATCGACAAACGTTTTTTCGGGGGGCGGCCTTTCGGCCGCCAAAAAAACAAACTGGAGGAGGTACGTTGAATGGGTGTGCAAGCGGAAACAGAGAAGCTCAAGGTTGTCCAGCGGCAGGAGGAGAAGGCCATGGCGGAGAAATATGTCTATTTCTTTGGTGACGGGAAAGCCGAGGGGAGCGGAAAGATGAAGAACCTGCTCGGCGGCAAGGGGGCCAACCTGGCAGAGATGACTGCCATCGGGTTGCCCGTTCCTCCGGGATTCACCATCACCACCGAGGTCTGCACTGAATTTTACAAGAACAACCGGCAATATCCTGCGGGGCTGGAGAAGGAAGTCGCCGAGAATCTCGCCGCCGTCGAAAAGATGATGGGGAAGAAGTTCGGCGACCCGAAGAACCCGCTCCTCGTTTCCGTGCGCTCCGGCAGCCGCGCTTCGATGCCCGGGATGATGGACACCGTCCTGAATCTCGGCCTCAACGATACGACCGTCCAGGGGGTCATCGACCAGAGCGGCGACCTCCGTTTCGCCTACGACTCCTACCGCCGCTTCATCCAGATGTACTCCGACGTCGTCATGGGGATGGGCAAGGAGGATCTCGAGCACATCCTGGAGCAGATGAAGGAGAATCGGGGTGTCAGAAACGATACCGAGCTCAGCGCCGACGATCTGAAGGAGCTTGTGGGGCTCTTCAAGAAGAAGGTGAAGGAGGAACTCGGGCGCGACTTCCCCGAAGATCCCCAGGAACAGCTCTGGGGAGCCATCGGCGCCGTCTTCGGCTCGTGGATGAATCCGCGCGCCATCACTTACCGCCGGCTCCACAACCTTCCCTCGGACTGGGGAACGGCAGTCAACGTCCAGTCGATGGTCTTCGGCAACATGGGCAACGACTGCGCCACCGGCGTCGCCTTCACCCGCAATCCCTCCACCGGCGCGAAGGTCTTCTTCGGCGAGTTCCTCGTCAACGCCCAGGGCGAGGACGTTGTGGCGGGGATCCGAACCCCCCAGCCGATCCAGAAAAGCCAGGGGGACGGCACTCTGCCCTCCATGGAAGAGGTGATGCCCGAGTCCTACGCCCAGTTGATGAAGATCCAGGAGATCCTGGAGAAGCACTACCGTGACATGCAGGACATCGAGTTCACCATCGAGAAGAGCAAGCTCTACATGCTGCAGACCCGCACCGGCAAGCGCACCGCCAAGGCGGCGGTGAAGATCGCCGTCGACATGGTGAAGGAGGGGCTCATCAACGAGAAGGAGGCGGTGCTTCGCATCGATCCGGCGCAGCTCGATCAACTCCTGCACCCCTCCCTCGACCCCAACGCCCCCAAGGACGTGCTGTGCAAGGGCCTTCCCGCCTCTCCCGGCGCCGCCAGCGGGGAGATCGTCTTTTCCGCCGATGAGGCCGAGGAAGCCGCCAGGATCGGCCTCAAGGTCATCCTGGTGCGTGTCGAGACCAGCCCCGAGGACATTCACGGCATGCACGCCGCCCAGGGGATTCTCACCGCCCGCGGCGGCATGACCTCCCACGCGGCCGTCGTCGCCCGGGGGATGGGCAAGTGCTGCGTCGCAGGCTGCGGCGATATCAAGGTCGACTACAAGGCGCAGAAGCTCGTCACGGCCAAGGGGGTGACCCTCGCCAAGGGTGATGTCCTCACCCTCGACGGTTCCACCGGCGAGGTCATCTACGGCGCTGTTCCGACGGTGCAGCCCGAACTCACCGGCGAGTTCGGCGAACTCATGGCGTGGGTCGACAAGTTCCGCCGCCTCAAGGTGCGCACCAACGCCGACACCCCCCACGACTCGGCCGTCGCCCGCCAGTTCGGCGCCGAAGGGATCGGTCTGTGCCGCACCGAGCACATGTTCTTCGAAGGCGAGCGTATCATGGCGGTGCGCGAGATGATCCTCGCCGAGGACACCGAAGGGCGCAAGCGGGCCCTCGCCAAGATCCTGCCGATGCAGAAAGGGGACTTCCTCGGGCTCTTCCGCGAGATGAAGGGGCTTCCGGTCACCATCCGTCTTCTCGATCCGCCGCTGCACGAGTTTCTTCCCCACACCGAGAAGGACCTGGAGGAGCTGGCCAAGGTGATGAACGTGCCGGTGGCGACCCTCAAGCACAAGGTCGACTTCCTGCACGAGTTCAACCCCATGCTCGGCCATCGCGGCTGCCGCCTCGGGATCACTTTCCCCGAGATCTATGACATGCAGGTCAAGGCGATCATGGAAGCGGCCTGCGAGCTCGTCAAGAACGAGGGGTACAGCATTATCCCCGAGATCATGATCCCGCTCATCGCCGAGGTGAAGGAACTCAAGATTCTGCGCGCCAACGCCATCCGCATCGCCGATGAGGTCATCGCCGCCTACGGCGTCAAGGTCGAGTACCTCATCGGCACCATGATCGAGCTGCCGCGCGCGGCCCTCACCGCTGACCGCATCGCAGAGGAGGCGGAGTTCTTCTCCTTCGGCACCAACGACCTCACCCAGACGACCTACGGCCTTTCGCGCGACGACGCGGGCAAATTCCTCCCCTACTACGTCGAGCGGGAGATCTTCCCCAACGATCCCTTCGTCGCCCTCGACCAGGAGGGGGTCGGCCAGCTCGTCAAGATGGGATGCGAGAAGGGGCGCCAGACCCGCCCCGACATCAAGCTCGGGATCTGCGGCGAGCACGGCGGAGAGGCCTCCAGCGTCATCTTCTGCCACAAGATCGGCCTCGACTACGTCTCGTGTTCACCCTACCGCGTTCCCATCGCCCGTCTGGCCGCGGCACATGCGGTGCTGAAGGAAGAGGCATAACCCTCCAGCCACCCTTTCCAACCTGTTAAACGACCCCCGGTTCCGAGCCGGGGGTTTTTTCTTGTCTTGACACAACGTTTGGAAGACGATAACTCTTAATCTGTTGAGCCTCGGGGCATTGTCCTCTTTTTCGGGGTCTGGAAATGCATAAGTTTTTCAGGATGTGCATTGAAATCGAGGAGATGGTGGCGGGCGTCTACCGGGAGTTGGCGGCCGCAACGCCTGCGGAGGGGAAATTGAAGAAACTGTGGCTCGAGATGGCTCTTGAAGAGGAGGACCATGCCAGGCAGATCAAGCTTGCGGCGCGTTTACCGGCCATGGAGACGATTCGTAAACCCCTCATCCCTTTGCAGCAGGTCGAGCACCTGCACCGAAAGGTGAAGACGCTCCTTGAGCAGATCAAGGGGAGGACCATCAGTCGGGAAAAAGCGCTGCTGCTTTCGTTGCGGGTCGAAAGGGAGTTCGTGGTCGTGCATGTGCACTGCGCCGTCGAATTCGTGGACGAGAGCATGCAGGCGCTCTTTCGCTCTCTTGCTGCCGATGACGAACGCCATGCCGAGGCCCTGGCCACCTATTGCAGAGAGGCTGGAATACCGATGGAGGAGGTGTAATCATGAAAATCGTCGTTCTGGACGGCTACACGCTCAACCCCGGAGACATCGACTGGGGGCCGCTGCAGAAACTGGGAGAACTCGTCGTCTACGACAGAACGCCGCCGGACCGGATCGTCGAGAGGGCGCAGGAGGCCGAAATCGTCCTGACCAACAAGGTCGTCTTCGACCGCGATACCCTTGAAGCGCTTCCCCATCTTCGCTATATCGGGGTGACGGCGACGGGCTACAATGTGGTCGACCTGACGGCGGTGCGGGCCAAGGGGATTACGGTGACCAACGTTCCGGCCTACAGCACGCCTTCCGTCGTGGAGATGGTCTTCGCTCTGATGCTCGAACTCGCCCGGGAGGCCGGCCATCACGGTCGACTGGTGCGTGAAGGGCGCTGGAGCGCAAGCGCCGATTTCTGCTTTCAGGATCGCCCCCAGGTCGAGCTGAGCGGCCGTACGCTCGGGGTCGTCGGCTTCGGGGCGATCGGCCGGGGCGTCTCCAGGGTCGCCACGGCCTTCGGTCTGAAGGTGCTGGTCCACACTCGGCATCCCGAGAAATACCGGGATGCCGCCGATGAAGATGTCCGCTTCGTCGACCTCGACGACCTCTTTCGAGGAAGCGACATCGTTACGCTGCATTGTCCGTTGACGCCTCAGACGCAGGGGATGGTCGATGCCCGGCGCCTCTCCCTGATGAAGCGGGACGCCTACCTCATCAACACCGGCAGGGGACCGCTGGTGGACGAGGCTGCACTGGCCGAGGCGCTCCAGGCCGGAACGATCGCCGGGGCAGGACTCGATGTCCTGTCGACGGAGCCTCCGCGTCAGGACAATCCGTTGCTGAGCGCCCCGAACTGCATCGTCACTCCCCATATCGCCTGGGCGACGCGGGCCTCCAGGGAGCGTCTCCTCAAAACCACGGCCCGGAATGTGGAGGCTTTTCTCGCGGGGCGTCCGCAGAATGTGGTGAGTTGAAGGGCGGGAGGCAGGAGGCAGGAGGCAGGATGGCAGAATCCAGGAGCCAGAATCCAGAATCCAG
>JARFUG010000072.1:0-7089 GCA_029289095.1 Desulfuromonadales bacterium | reverse complement strand
GGCAGGAGGCAGGAGGCAGGATGGCAGAATCCAGGAGCCAGAATCCAGAATCCAGGAGCCAGGAGCCAGGAGCCAGGAGGAAAGAGGCAAGAGACAAGAGGCGAGAGGCGAGAGGCGGGAAAGCGCTGCATCCGGCCCTTGACACCCCCCGATTGGGTCTGGTATAAGTAGGCCTCCTTTCAGCAGAATTGGTAGTCGTTCGACCACAGGTCTCCTGTGGTTTTTTCATTCTTAGGCGTCGCTTTGCGCCGCCGTACGGAGTTGTTTAAAGGACGCATGAAAAAGAATCTATCTGCAGGAGATGTCTTAGATGCCCGCTGTACGCGCTGCCGCGTCGTGACCAATCACACGATCATCGCCATGGTCGAAGACAAGGTTGTCCGCGTGCAGTGCAACACATGTAACGGTGTACATAATTATTACGCTCCCGTTGAGAAACGCCCGGCCCGAACCGCAGTACAGAAAGAAGCCGGAGCTCCGAAACGTGCCCGTGTTGGGAGACAGAGCGCCGCGCAGGCTGAATGGGAAGAACTCAGCCGCAGCGTCGACCCCGGAGCGGCCATCCGCTACGAGATGGGACGGGGGTATCGGGTCGACGACCTCGTCCAGCACCCGGTCTTCGGTCTCGGTATCGTCAAGACGACGACCAGGCCGAACAAGATGGAAGTTCTCTTCGAGGGGGGCGTCAAGCTGCTGCGCTGTACGTTGTGAGGGGCAGCATCCAGGAGCCGGGAGCCAGAATCCAGGAGAAAGAACACGAACTTCCCTGACCTTCACAGATGGTCGATGTCGTACAGGGAGGCGGCCGAACTCCAGCGGGAGTTGGCTCGCAGGGTCGTTCTGCGCAACGAGCTTCCGGACCCTCTGCGCACGGTGGCGGGGGTCGATGTATCGTATGAGAAGCACGGCGATCTTTTCTTTGCGGGGGTCGTCGTCCTCTCCTTCCCCGACCTGGAGGTGGTGGAGGAGGCCTCGGCCTCGGCTCGCGTTCACTTCCCCTACATCCCCGGACTCCTCTCGTTTCGCGAGCTCCCCGTCGTGCTGGAAGCCTTTCGTCGCCTCGAGACGGTCCCAGGCGCGATCCTCGTCGACGGGCAGGGAATCGCTCATCCGCGGGGACTCGGAGTCGCCTCACACCTGGGACTGTGGCTCGATCGGCCGACGGTCGGCTGCGCCAAGAACCGTCTGTGCGGTGAACACGCGGAGCCTGGAACGGCGCGCGGGGATGCAGCGCCGCTGATGATGGACGATATGCAGGTGGGAACGGTCCTCAGGACCCGCGACCGGGTGCGCCCCCTCTACGTTTCGCCCGGCCACAAGGTCGACCACGCGACCGCCGTCGACCTCGTTCTCGCCTGCGGGAAAAAAACCCGCATGCCCGAGCCGACGCGCCTGGCGCATATTCTGACGAACCGATTGAGGAGGGAAGCGGGGGCGGAGGGAAAGATGAAAGGCTGAAGTCATTCAATGGAACGCGGATTTGCGCGGAAAAGCTCTGATCAGAATCTGATTTTTCTGATTGATCAAATCTTTATCTGCGCGCATCAGATTTCATCCGCGTTCCGGTTTTGACCCTGGAAGAAGCGGGCCGGAGAATATTCCCTCCGGCCCGCTTTTTGCGTCTTGGAAATCCCCTTTCCCTGGGGGAGAGGGGAGAATTTCTTATCTTACGGTGACCTCAAGGCGTCCGACCCCTTCGATTTCGGCGCAGAGGACGTCGCCGCTTTGGATGGCGCTCACCCCGGCCGGAGTTCCGGTGAGGACAATGTCCCCCTCCTCCAGGGTGAAGACGGCGGAGATCTCCTTGAGGATGGTTGGAATGCGGCGCAGCATCAGGGCCGTCGAGCCGTCCTGGCGCACCTGGTCGTTCACCTTCATGACGATGCGAAGAGCGTGGGGGTCGGCGATCTTATTCGCCGGGACGAAGTCCGAAAGGGGGCAGGCGGTGTCGAACCCCTTGGCGATCTCCCATGGGAGCCCCTTCTTCTTCATTTTGTCCTGCACGTCGCGCAGCGTCAGATCGATGGCGACGCCATATCCGGCGATATGCGCCATGGCGTTCTCCTCGGTGAGGTCTTTTGCCCGGCGACCGATGAGCAGGGCGAGCTCCGCCTCGTGGTGGCAGCAGCCCGAGTAGGAGGGGATCACGACCTCGCCCCCCTGGCCGATCACGCTCGTGGCGGGCTTGATGAAAATGACCGGCTGGTCGGGCGTCTCGTTTCCGAGTTCCTTGATATGGTCGGCGTAGTTGCGTCCGAGGCAGACGATCTTGCCGATGCGGTAGGTGGTCTCAGTGCCGATAAGCCGGGCCGTATGCATGGAACCTCCTGTAAGGGAATTGGGAGTTAGGAGTCAGGAGTAAAATTCTCGTACCTCGTACCTCGTACCTCGTTTATGTTCTATCCGCCCGCGGCAGCTCCCACTTGTTGCGGATGGCCAGGAGACGGACGGTCACTACCGTTGCCGCTGCGGCAAGGGCCGCAAGGGAGGCTGGGATGGCGACCTGGTGGAGGATGACGAGCAAAACCGCGCCGGCGACGCAGGCCGAGGCGTAGATCTCCCGGCGCAGGATGAGGGGGACCTGGTTGGAAAGGACGTCGCGTATCACGCCGCCCGCGGTTGCGGTGACCACTCCCATCATGACCGCTCCGAGATAGCCGAGCTGGAACTGCAGCGCCTTGGTGGTGCCGATGACGACGAAGGTGCCGAGTCCGACGGCGTCGAAGTAGAGCAAGGGATGCTGCAGGAACTCGAGGTATCGGTGCCAGAGAAAGACAGCGAGGGCGACCGCAAGGGAGATGTAGAGGTAGGTCTCGTCCTTCAGGGAGAAGGGGGGGAAGTCGCCAAGGAGGATATCGCGTAGCGTGCCGCCCCCGGTGGCCGTCACCATCCCCAGGACGAGGACCCCGAAAAGATCCATCTTGCGCCGCACGCCCGCCCATGCGCCGGAGGCGGCGAAGGCGGCGGTGCCGAGAAGGTCCAGAGCGTAGAGAAAAGACACGACGATACCTCCAGAAAGCTCGGAGCATAGCGGGAGAGGATTAAAAAAGCAAGAAACAGTTGGAGAATGCCGCAGCCGCGATAGGGAATCGCCGTCTGGTATGCTATAGTAGTTCCCTTTGGCGCCCTCCGTCGCCTGATCGCGTTACCAGAAGGAAAAATTCCCATGTTCCTGCCGATCGGCGATACCCCCAACCCGAGGGGAACCCCCTATGTCAACTACGCCCTGATCGGGATCAATATCGCCGTATTCCTCTTCCTTACGCTCCCTCTTACGCTGAGTCGACCCGATATCACCGACCCGCTCCTGCTGGAATATCTCGAGGCTATCGGCGCCAGGGGAGCCATCCCTGTCCAGGCGATCTATCAGCACATCACGGCCTACGACCTGTTCGTCTTTCGCTACGGCTATCGTCCGGCAGAGCCTTCGGTGCTCACCCTGTTCACCGCCATGTTTCTCCATGGGGGCTGGCTCCACCTGGCGGGAAACATGCTCTTTCTCTGGATCTTCGGGGATAACGTCGAGGCAAGGCTCGGGCGGTTGCGTTATCTGCTGGCCTATCTGGCGACGGGGCTTGCGGCGACCTTGTTTTTTGCGCTTTTCGTCCCCGATTCACAGGTTCCGATGATTGGCGCTTCGGGCGCCATCTCGGGCGTCCTGGGATTTTACTTCCTCTGGTTTCCCCGCAATCAGGTCAAGACGTTCATCTTTCTCTTCCCCTTCATCATCACGACCCTGCTGGTCCCCGCCCGGGTCGTGCTGGGCATCTATCTGGTCATCAGCAATATCTTCCCCTTCATCGCCGATTTCGGCGCAGAATCGGGGGTGGCCCACGGGGCGCACATCGGCGGATTCCTTGCGGGTGTTCTCATTGCGTGGGTGGCGAACCGGATGCCGGACTTCGCTTTGCGCGAAGGGGAGAAGACCGAACCCCGTGAACCTTCGGGGGTCGAGCGGGTAAGGCGCAGCCTGCAGGCGGGAAACGTTGGGCAGGCGACGCTGCGCTTCCTGTCGCTATCCCCGGTGCAGCAGGGGCGTCTCGCCTCCGACGAGCTGCTGACGATGGGGGACTATCTTCTCGATCGGCGCGACTACCATGGAGCGCTTTCGATCTTTCGCCGTTTGATTTCCGAGCGCCCCAACGATCCGCACCTCGATCGCGCCTATCTCGGTGCAGGCAAGGCGCTCCTGCGGGTGGTTCGCAATCCCGTCACGGCCAGGGATTACTTCCTGACGGCCATCGATCTTGCACAAAACGATGAGATTGCAGAGGCCGCCCGCCGGCACCTCCGGGCAATGGAGGACTGAGTCTTGCCCGCTCCCCTGAACATCAGCTCTCTTCAGAACCCCCGCATCAAGGCGGCGATCCGATTGCGCGAGCGCCGCGGACGACAGAATTCCGGCCGGATGCTGGTGGAGGGGTTCGACGAACTCTCCCTCGCATGGGAGTGCGGTCTGCGTCCCCTTGAGCTCTTCATTTGCCCCGAACTGGTGCGAGTGGAGCAGGCGCCCCTGCGTCTAGAAATGGAGCAGGTGGGGACCGAGGTCATCGAGGTGAGCCGGGCCGTCATGGCGAAGCTCGCCTATCGGGAGAATCCCGACGGGTGGGTGGCGGTCGCCGAGATCCCAGCAAGGAGACTCGGCGACCTGAGGCTCGGCCCCTCACCGCTGCTGGTGATCGCCGAAGCGCTGGAGAAGCCGGGTAATCTCGGCGCCATATTGCGCTCGGCCGACGCGGCTGGAGCCGACGCCGTGATCGTCTGCGATCGCACAACAGACGCCTACAACCCCAACGTGGTGCGATCGAGCAAGGGGACGGTCTTCCAAGTGCCGGTGGTGGAGACCGGCTCCGCCGAAGCGATCGCCTGGCTCAAGGAGCATGGAATCAGGATCGTGGCCGCCACTCCGGCAGGTGAAAAAGCCCATTGGGAAGCCGATCTGCGCGGAGGGGTCGCCATCGCCGTAGGGACGGAAAAGGAGGGGCTGAGCGCGCTCATGCTGCAGGAAGCCGACCTGTGCGTCGCCATCCCCATGCGCGGCCGGGTCAACTCACTCAACGTTGCCCAGGCCCTCACCGTCCTCGTCTACGAGGCGCAGAGGCAGAGGCAAGGCTCTGGGCGATAGGCCTGCGATATGGGATATGAGCCGTGTTGCGCTCTCATCGCCTCTCTCACCCATAGCCTGCTTTTTTAGAATGGAAAAAATACCGGTACCAGCAGGGCCGCTATGATCCAGATGCCGAAATTCAGGGGGGCGCCGACCTTCGTGTAGTCGAGAAAGTGATACCCGGCCGGGCCCATGACCAGAGCGTTGGACTGGTGGCTGATAGGGGTCATGAAGCAGGATGAGGCGGCAATTGCCACTGCCATGAAGAAGGGGCGCGGACTCACCGACATAGAGATGGCGGTATTGTAGGCAATAGGGGCGATGAGGACCGCCGCGGCGGCATGGCTCATGACCTCCGTCAGCAAGGAGGTGAGCAGAATGACCGCGGCCAGCACCACCCACGGACCGTAGTCGCCAAGCACTCCGATGATCAGGTCGCCGAGGAACCGGGCGGCCCCGGTATTTTCCATGGCGAGCCCCAGGGGCAGGGTGCCGGCGATGAGAATGATGATCATCCAGTCGATGCTGTCATAGGCTTCCGCTGGAGTGATGCAGCGGGTGAGGACGACCACGAGAGCTCCGAAAGCAGCCGAAATCATGATGGGGAGAAGGCCCGTTGTCGCCATCACGATCACCCCCAGCAGTGCCAGCACGGCAATCGGCGCCTTTCTTGGACGGTAGGGCACGGGGGAGACGCCCCCCAGCAGCAGAAAACCATGCTCTTTGCCGAGGTGGATGACCCTCTCCTCAGGTCCCTGCAGCAGCAGCACATCCCCGAACTCCAGAACGACATGGTCGACCTTGGTGACCACCGGAGAGCCCCGGCGCCACAGCGCCAGAACGGTCAGGCCGTGGGTGTCGGCGAAGCGCACCTCGCGCAGCGTCTTTCCGACCATTTCGCTCGTGGGGGTGAGGGATGCTTCAACAACGACGAGATCCTCCTTCTTCCCCGCGGTCCCCACCGGGTTGTCCCTTTCGGGGACAACTTCCAGCCCCTTTTGCTCCCTGACCTTCAGGATCGCCTCGGGGTTCCCCTTCAGGAACAGGACGTCTCCGGCGTGGAGTTTGCGGTTGCGGTGCGGAAAGGGGATCTTGATCTTGCCGCGCAGAATCGCTCGGACTTCCAGCCCAAAATCACGCTCCAGAGCGCTTTTTGCGATCGTCTGCCCCGCAAGAGACGAGCCTTCGAGGATCTCCACCTCCGTGATGTATTCCTTGACCTGGTAGGCCTCGGTGAGGGTCCCGGCCTTGCGCCTGGGCAGAATGTGGCGTCCAACCAGCGCCATGTAGGCGACCCCGAAGGCCAGAATGGCCAGACCGACCGGGGTGAAGGAGAACATTCCGAAGCTCGTGCCGGTATATTCCTGCAGCAGCGCATTCATCAGGATGTTGGGAGGGGTGCCGATGAGGGTGCAGACCCCCCCCAGCAGCGAGCCGAAAGCGAGCGGCATCAACAGTTTGGAAGCGCTGACCTTGCTGCGCTGGGCCATCGAAATGACGACCGGCATGAGGACGGCGGTGGCCCCGATATTGTTGATGAAGGAGGAGAAAAAAGCGCTCGTCAGCATGATGGCGACGATCATGCGCTTTTCGCTCCCCCCCGCGAACTGAACGAGCTTGTCTCCCACGGGGGCGAGGGCGCCTGTATTGGTGAGAGCTGCACTGATGACGAAGACGGCGGCGACGGTGATGACGGCAGGATTGCTGAAACCTGAAAAGGCCTGCTCCACCGTCACCAGCCCGGTCAGGGCGAGGGTCAACAGGACCATCAGGGCCACAAGATCCATGCGGACCCATTCGGTGGCGAACAGGACGATGGCCACACACAGGATGATCAGAACGAGGGCAATTTCCATAAAACTCCTGAACGGGAAGACAGATCACCGCCGGAGAGAGTGCATGTGCGAGTCTTTGGCCTTGAGTTCTCAATTTTAATCGAGGAAAGATGCTGCGGCAATCATTTGAAATTATTTATTCTTCAA
>JARFUG010000071.1 GCA_029289095.1 Desulfuromonadales bacterium | reverse complement strand
GGGTGCCGTTCTTCATGTAGTTGTAGGCATCCTCGAAGACCGAGCGCACCACGATTCCGCGCCCGTTGGTCCCGGCGTTCAGCTCCAGTTCCTTGAGGGTCTTGAAGAGATCGTTGTTGATGAAGTCGAGAAGCTCATCCCCGGTGATCCCCTCCGAATCGGCCGCCCAGTTACGCCAGCGCAGCCGCCCGGGGATGGGGGAGCGATAATCGTCCTGAAGGAGCTCGAGTTCCTGCTCCTGGTCGTCGAAGATTTTGAGAAAGAACATCCAGACAAGCTGTCCGATGCGCTGCGCGTCGCCATCGACGCCGGCGTCCTTGCGCATGATGTCCTGGATCGATTTGACGGTACTGCTTATGGTCACCTGATCACTCCTGGGAATAGATTGGGGTTCCTTCTTTAACTGTGAAGCCTATTTTCGGCCGCTCTTTCGTCTCGGGCTGCATCAGCTGCCGAATGGCATCGAACACTACCCTGAACTGGGCATCGTATTTCTGCTCAAGCTCCTCAAGGCGCTGGGCCAGATCGGCATGGGAGGCGAGCATCCGCCGCAATCGCACGAAGGTCCGCATGATTTCCACGTTTACCTGAATGGCACGGGGGCTGTGCAGGACGCTGGAGAGCATGGCCACCCCCTGCTCGGAAAAGGCGTAAGGTGGTGTGCGCCGCCCACCCCACTGACTTGAGGTGCCAATTTGGCACCTCAAGTTGGCAAACTCCTGATTTGTAAGCTGAAACATGAAGTCTGCCGGGAATCTTTCTATGTTTCTTTTAACGGCTTGGATCAGTTTTTTGGTTTCGACGCCGTACAACTCGGCCAGATCTTCATCAAGGATCACCTTGTCGCCTCGGATCAGCCGAATGGATCGCTCGATGTGCAAAATGTCAATCTGTGCTTTGGCCATGGCCCCCTCCTTACGGTCATAAAAGTTGAACTTGAGGTCACAAATTGTGACCTCAAGTTTATAACTATTCAAAAAATGAAGGTTATGCCGTCTGAAACAGCTGATCCTCAAGCTCGCGAAGGGCCTGTTCGAATCCAGCCCGCCCGCCGAAGGACTCCAAGATCTCGACAGGGGTGCCGAACCGGTCGAGAGGCTGCACCCTCAGCACCTTCATGTCCTCGATACTCTCCACCCCCTCGTCAGCATATTTGTCGAGGAGGGCATCGAGGACCGCCCTCGCCTGCTCGCCGTATCTGGTGAAATAATTGCGCTTGCGTACGTTCTCAGCCCGCTCCCGCCGCGTCAGGGGAGGCTGGTCGAAGGCGATGTGGCAGATCAGGTCGAAGGGTCCGAAATCCTTTCCGACCTCTTCGGCCAGGGCGTCCAGGAGAACTCCCTGTTCCTGCAACTCGGCGATGACCGCCCCTTTCTTCTCCGCGCTCTTCCAGCGCCGCAGAAAGCCGTCGAGGGACTGAAATTCCTTGCGCACCGTCTTTCGGGTGTAATCCTTGAGCGACTCGGTGATCAGCCTGCCGTCCGGCCCGTAGTACTGAATCCGCTCGGCAACGACCGACACCTCTACGCCGCCGACGACGTACTTCCTGCGAGGCTCCGGGTCCTCAGGTCCCTCAGGCGGTTCGGGCGGCTCCGTCTCGGGTGGCGTCTCCGGTTCCTCTGTCTCTTCGGGGGGAATCGGCGGGTCGTGCGGCCCGGGTTCGTAGATCACCACCGGATCGCCGTCGAAGTCCGGATCGGCGAAGAGTTCCGTCGCCTTCTTGAAATCCATTATGGTGAAATAGAACTTGCCGTAGTCTTCGTTGATGCGGGTCCCCCGGCCGATGATCTGCTTGAAGACAGTCATCGACTGGATCGTCTGATCGAGGACGATCAGCTTGCAGGTCTGGGCGTCGACGCCGGTATTCATCAGCTTTGATGTGGTGGCGATGACCGGATAGCGGCTCTCGGGATCGATGAAGTTGTCGAGCTCCATTTTGCCTAGAGCGTCGTCCCCGGTGATCTTCATGACATATTTGCTGTTCTCGGCGGCAAGGTCCTTGTTGGCGTTGACCAGCTCCCGGCGCATCCGCTCGGCATGGTCGATGTCCTCGCAGAAGACGATCGTCTTGTCGAAGCGACTGCCGGCCTTGAGGAATTCGGTGATTTTCTTGGCAACGAGTTCGGTGCGCTTCTCAAGAACGAGGCGCCGATCCATGTCCTTCTGGTTGTAGATGCGGTCCTCGATCTCAAAGCCGTACTTGTCGAGCTCCCCCTTGGAGGGGCGCCATCCCAGCAGGTCCTTATCCAGGTCGATGCGGATGACCTTGTAGGGGGCGAGAAATCCGTCGTCGATCCCCTGCCGAAGGGAGTAGGTATAGACCGGGTCGCCGAAGTAGGTGATGTTGGAGACTTCCTTTGTTTCCTTCGGGGTGGCGGTCAGGCCGATGTGGGTTGCCGAGGAGAAGTAGTCGAGGATCTCCCGCCAGGCCGAGTCCTCGGCCGCGCTGCCGCGATGGCACTCATCGATCACCACGAGGTCGAAGAAGTCGGGGGAGAACTGTTTGTAGATATTTTTCTCCTCCTCGGTGCCGGTGACCGCCTGATAGAGGGAGAGATAGATCTCGTAGGAGGTGTCGACCTGACGGTTCCGGATCTTCGTCATCGCCTGGCCGAAGGGTTTGAAGTCGTTCGTCTTGGTCTGGTCGACGAGAATGTTGCGGTCGGCGAGAAAGAGGATGCGTTTTTTCAGTCGCGCTTTCCAGAGCCTCCAGATGATCTGGAAAGCAGTGTAGGTCTTGCCGGTGCCGGTGGCCATGACCAACAGGATGCGATCCTGGCCTCGCGCAATGGCCTCGACCGTGCGGTTGATGGCGATGCGCTGGTAATAGCGCGGCTCCTTGCCGCTGCCGTCGGTGTAGTAGGGCTGATGAACGACCGGTTCGATGGAGGGATCGATCCCCTTCCAGCGCAGATAGCGATTTTGGAGATCGGCGGGGGTTGGAAACTCGTGTAGAGCGAGTTCCTGCTCGGTGAGGTCCGACAGGCCGGTGCGGTCGTGGAAGAGAAAGCCGTCGCCGTTGGAGCTGAAGACGAAGGGGACATCGAGGGCGGCGGCGTAATCGAGGGCCTGCTGCATGCCGGCGCCGAGTGAGTGGCTGTTGTCCTTGGCCTCGATGATGGCGATGGGGTGGTTGGGCTTGTGATAGAGGATGTAGTCGGCGCGTTTGGCTTTGCCCCGGGTGACCAGTTTTCCCCGGACGATGATCCGCCCTCTGGTGAAGAAGACCTCGCGGCGGATCTGGCTCTCATCCCAGCCGGCCGCCTTGAGGTGGGGCGTGATGAATTTCGCGCAGATGTCGCTTTCGCTCAGACCTCTTTTGTCCATGCGCCCTCCCCCAGCTCACGGCTATCAGTGTATGAGAACCGGAGTTTTCAGAACATATCACGATCATCTTCAACAAACCGCAGACTATCATCAATGGGTTCTGCAGTGAAGAATTTTCAGGATGAACTGCATGCTGTCTTACGCAAACATCTATTTGGTTTCGGATTCCGAGGAGTTGCAGCGCAGTGCGGGGGTCTCTACCATGCTCGCAGGCGGGCGGGCGGTCACAATGCCTCGATCCTCGCTATCATCTCCCTGTTCGGCCAGAGATCGGAACCCCGGGCGGTTACCGGGCGTTTGTTGAGAAAAAGAGCGGCTTGTGCCGGGTCGAGTTCGAGCAGATTGGGAATGCGGTGCAGATAGGCATCCAGATCACCCATGGCGACATTCATGGAGGAGAGAACCGATCGATCGGTGGCGCGGTCGAAGACGACCGGGCCGAGAACCAGTCCTGTCCGCAGAATCTTCGCATCCGGCACACCGTGAGCGGCCAGGCTGATGAGGAAAAGATCGCGGTGCAGCTTGCCGATATTTTCGAAGTGCGCCTTTTTCAGCCCCGGCAGAAAAAGCATGTAACGCGTCTCGTCATGGCAGAAAAGGACGCACTGCCTGCGATCGATTCTGTACAGGTTAGCGTGCCAGTCACCCAGCGGGTTCGTCTCGGCGAGCGGATCGGCGGATACTTCGGGGAGCTTGGCTGCAAGTTTTTGGGTGCAGTGGAGGATCATTTCAGGTTCCTAAACGCTCAAGACAGGACAAAGGAGATGAGAAAGAGCGGATCACCTACCTGTAGCAGCTTTTCCTTGCGAAAACCGTGCGGAATCACAAGCGCCTCGACTTCCTCGGGGGAGAGACGTATCGCCGCGGGGGGACCGGGGTGGCTGTCGACCTTCTCGAACTCGATGATCACCAGACGCCCTCCGGGACGAAGCACCCTGGCGGTTTGCCGCAGCGCTCCCTCCCCTACCCCGGCCTCCACCAGGTCGTGCAGGACCGTCGCCATCAGGACCACATGGGCGCTTTCGTCCGGCAGGGGGAGCTGCCCTCCGAGATCAGCCACATCGGCCCTGATCTGCCCAAGCCCCCGCGCGCGGACGCTCTCGCGCAAGGCGGCAACCCCCTCCTCCCAGAGATCAAAGGCGTGAATCGCCCCCGCGGGCCCGATCCGTTCGGCAGCGGCAAGGGTGTAATTGCCGACCCCGCAGCCGAGGTCGAGCATGACGGTGTCGGGATGCAGCCGAAGCTCTGAAAGGACGAGGTCAGAATCGATAAGATCGAAACTGCTTTTTCCGGCGCCGTGGGGAGGGGTCATGGGGGTCTCCTGAATTTAGGCTTTAAGATCGTTGCTGATGCATTGAAAGCCGATACTTCGACGCAAAGAGTTGCCGGCTCTCGCTCAGCACCGAGTACGTCCGCCCATTTCGAAATGAGCGGCAAGATCAAGAAGCTTTGCTCGGGATATTTATCCCTAACAACCCTTTCCAACTTTGCCGGCGTGGACAAAAACGAAAACCCCGCCTTCAGGCGGGGTTTCTGGACAGATCGCGCAGGGGTTGCGTCATCGCAGGCGGATGTTGTTCTCGACTTTTTTGACCCCATTAACTCCGCGGGCGATTTCGGTGGCCCGGGGGATCGCTTCCTGAGTATCGACAAAGCCGCTCAACTGGACCACACCTTCATACGTTTCCACCTGGATCTGGGTGGCTTTGGTGACGGCGTCCCGCGCGAGTTCCGCTTTGACCTGCGCGGAGATAGTCTTGTCGTCTATATACTCGCCGGTGCTTCGTCGTGTTTCCGTCCCCGCGCAAGCGACCAGCATCAAGACAAGTGCAATGCTGAGAAGGCGCGCAATCAAACGTGTATGCGTATTCATGGATTCTCCTTCCTAGGGTTGTGAAATCTGTTGAATGATGCCGCAGGCGACCCGGTCCCCCGAGTCCCCCGAGGGTTGCAATCTCAAATCGTCTACCCCTGCATGGACGACCACCGACTGATTATCCGCGTCTACTCTATCTATCTGTTTATAACGGGAATGGCAAAAGTCAATGCGGAGAGGAAAGAAGGAAGGGAAAACCGTTTCAGACTGCTCTCTTCGAAAGGCGTAGAATCCAGCGATGCTCGTGAAGTTCTCGCTGGTCCAAAAGAAGATCGCGAAACAACGAAGAGGCCAGGCGAAATCGCCTGACCTCTTTAATTTCTTGGAGCGGGAAACGGGATTCGAACCCGCGACCTTCAGCTTGGGAAGCTGACACTCTACCACTGAGTTATTCCCGCGAAACGAGCTGAATTATAGGGAGGGGACACCCCTTTGTCAAACCATTTTCTTTGCCTGGGCCTTCAAAAATCGGATCGCTTCTTCGGTGGTGCCGACCCTTCCGGCGATCTCCTCTTTGCGCAGTTCGGCCAGGGCGCGGCCGAGCTGGGGGCCGGGTGGAAGGGAGAGGATCTGCCCTGCTTCGTCGCCGTCCAGGAGGTCGGGAACTCTTCCGTTTTCGCTGTGTTGGAGGAAATCCCGAAGGGCGCTGCGAACGACGGAGGCGTTCGATTTTTCTCCGTCGCCGAGGGCGCCGAGAAAGATGAGCGCCTCGACGGGATGGCGCCCGAGAGCGGCGATCCGGAGGGCTCTCGGCCTGCCCGGAGGGACGGCGGCGAGGTCCGTCCACATCCCGGGATCGAGTTCGGCGAGTGCCCTGACGATGGCGCCGGAACGCCGGCTCAATTTGAAGCTCTGCGCCCAGGCGGGCATCGCATCCGGCGAAGAGCCGCGGCCGAAGGCAGCCAATTTGAGGAGGGCGGCGCGGGAGACGTTCGCCTCGGTCTCCTCCGAGAGGATCAAGGCTTCCGAAGGTTCGTCTTCAAGCATCTCCATCAACTCTTCGCAGCGGACCGCAAGAGCCATCCCAGACTGGAACTCCCGCTCAACCAAAGGTCTGAAGAGGGCATCCGTCACGCTGAGAGAGGCCATGAGGCGAAGGGATGCGGCGACGGGCTTCGCGCCGAAGATCGCACCGAGTTCGCTTCTGATTCGCTCGGGAGCGACGGTTTCGAGCCGGGGGGCCGAAGCGCGCATGAGGGCGGCGGTTTCCTCTTCGATGTCGAAACCGAGACAGATCCCGTGCCGCACGCCCTTGAGGACCCGCAGAGGATCGTCTTCGAAGACGCCTGGGGAGCAGGCCCGCAGCCGCCTCGAGGAAAGATCGCCGAGCCCGCCCAGTGGATCGAACAGATCTCCTTCGCGGTGAAGCGGCAGCGCCAGGGCATTCGCCGTAAAATCGCGCAGCCGAAGATCTCCTTCCAGGTCAGCCGCACGGTAGGGCGCAAAGTCGAAGGTCGTCGTCCCCTCCCCGCCCCCCATCACCACCCGGCTCTGGCGGCGCGGCTCGTCGAGAAAGAACCAATGGCCTGCGCTCCTGCGGGCGAAGCTCTGAGCCAGGGGGGTCGGGTCGAAGGGGGTGGCGAAATCGAAATCGGCCGATTCGCGGCCGAGAATCAGATCGCGCAGGGCGCCTCCGACCAGATGAATCTCCTTCTGGGGTGGAAGTTGGTCGATCAGATCGCTCAGACGCCTGACCTGGTTCAGTTTTCGCCACAGAGATTTGGAATACATGAACAGGATTGTGGGATAAGAGGCGCCTCGGCGGGCCGCGAACCCGCAAGATTCATGTCGACATCTTAACGCATCGACAATCCTCTTGCGAGCCTGATCAGGGGCGCAGCATGCTGCGCCCGTTTGGGGCTAATTGTCCCGGATGCTGTCCACCGCGTCATCCACCCTTTCACCGGCCCGTTCCATGGGGCCGTCCCGGGTGAACGCATCCCGTGCATCTTCAACAGCTTCGTCCGCTCTCTCCCCCGCTCTTTCCATGGGACCCTGCCGCTCACAGCCGAGCATGGTCACCATAAAGAGAACGGTTATCGTAAACGTCGCAAGCTGCTTGAAAAAAATCATATCAAGACTCCTTTCTCTCGTATCGATCTTCAGACGGGAGGACGACGGATCAGTCCGGTCAGAAGCGACACGATGAACAGGACGATGAAAATGAAGAAGAGGATCTGGGCGATTCCCGTTGCTGCCGTTGCGATACCGCCGAAACCGAAGATGGCAGCGACGATGGCTATGAGGAAAAAGGCCAGAGCATAATAAAGCATTCTTCATCTCCTTTCTTCAGTTTTAATGACCGAAACGGTCTTAAATCAAGTAAAGCACTTCTTCCCACCAAGTCAATGAAAAGGCCGATTCCTCGAGAGAAATCGGCCTTTCATGAAGTGGAACGTGAGATTGGGCGCTGTCCGCTGCCGGATCAGGTCAGATCCCGCACCGCCTGGTGGATCGTGTCGAAAAGCTCCTGGATATCTCCCTCGACAATGCAAGAGAAGGCGATGCGCAGGTCGGTTGCGTTGATGGAAATGGTCCCGACGCCGTACTTGTCCAGAAGATGGACGCGCAGCTTCTCTGCGTCCACGCTCTTCAGGCGCAGGCACATGAAGTAGCCGGAATTGAAGGGATAGTAGGTCCAGGCCTCGTTGTACTTGCCGCTGTCGAGGACCGCCTTGGTTTTCAGGGCGCGCCCCTTCATGACCTGCACCTTCTCTTCGCGCTGCCGGGGGAATTCGGGGTTGCGCAGGGCGTCGATGACGAAGGTCTGGGAGGGGTGCGGGCAGTTGGAGATCTTTGCGCGGATGATCCCCATCGTCTTCTTCTCAAGAGCGGTCATCACGTCGGGGTTGGCTTCTTTCTTGCCGTCGGCGAAGGTGATGAAGCCGGTGCGGAAGCCCCAGACGAACTCTTCCTTTGTGGCGCCGTCCAGCTTGACGGCGAGGATGCGCGGGTGCAGGTTCGCCAGTTTGCCGAAGAGGGACTCTTTCAGAGAGTCTTCGTAGAAGAGGCCGAAGTAGGCGTCATCGGTCACGGCGACGATATTGCAGCCGCCCTGCGCGACTTCGAGGATGGCGGCGACGAGCGCATCCCCTTCGGCCACTGTGGGGGTATAGCCGCTGGGGTTGTTGGGGAAGTTGAGGAGCACCACGGCCTTCCCCTTCTCGGCGGCGGTCGCCTTGAGGGCCTGCTTGAAGGCCTGCACATCGTAGCCGCCGGCGGCGGTGAAGGTGTTGTGCTTCTTGATGATCCCCTTGTTGCAGGTCCCGAAGGTCAGGTTGTAGTTCCCCCACAGCATGTCCGGGAGAACGACGTGATCCCCTTCGCCGACAAACATGTCGCCGACGATGGACAGGCCGTGGGTCAGGGCGTTGGTGACCACCGGATTGCTGAAGTGCTTGCCCTGCATGCTCGGGTTTTCCTTGAGCATCTTCTCCCGCCACAGGCTGCGCAGTTCGGGGCGGCCTGCCGGCGGCGCGTAGGGATAGATGTCCTTCGGATCGAAGGCGGAGAGCTTGTCCTGGATGCACTGCAGGTACATCGGACCGCCGTTTTCAGTGGCGATGCCGATAGTGGCGTTGAATTTATGGGCCTTCTCCTTCGCCTCGGCTGACTGGGTCAGAATCCCCTTGGGGAAAAAGAGGTTCTTTCCGAGATCGGAGAGCATTTCCAGCACATGCGGGCTGTGCTGGGCAAGCAGGTCGTTCAGTTCCTTGGCCAACGGATTCATCATCATCCTCCAGGGGTGAAAAGGTCAGGTCCGTTCGCTGCCAGAGGCAGGCTACGGCACCGAGGCGGTATTTAATCAGGATTGTTCCCGTGTTGTCAAATATAAAGATGGGAGAGGATTCATGTTTACCGTATCCGGCACAAAGGAAGACGATTGCGCCTGACGGGGAGGGCGTGATAATCTCGCCCCCTCTTCTTCTGCGCAGGATCTTCGATGCTTTTCGTCCAGGTCATTCTTCCTGTCTTTCTCATCATCTTCTCGGGGTATCTGCTGGAGAAAGCGGCGAAACTCGATTTTCGCACCCTGACCTGCGCCAGCCTCTATCTCTTCACCCCGGCGCTGACCTTTTCGGCCCTGATGAAACGGGATCTGCGCCTTGAGCTCGTCGCAGACCTCTTTCTCTTCATGCTCCTGTACACCGCTGCGATGCTGGTCATTTCAGTGATGGCCGGGCGCCTGCTGAAGATGGAGGGCGAGACCCGCAGCGCGCTGCATCTGACGACGGTGATGATGAATGTCGGCAACTTCGGGCTCCCCCTGGCCTATTTCGCCTTCGGCGACGCGGGGCTCGAGATCTCGATCCTCACCTTCGTCCTCTTCAACATCCCTCTGAGCACCCTCGCCATCGTTCTGGCACAGGGAGGGGGCATCGGCCTCGGCGCGGCGATCGTGAACATGCTCAAGATCCCCATCATTCACGGGGTCCTAATGGCATTCGTCCTGAAAGGGCTGGGGATCACCCTGCCGGAGGTCGTCCTTCGCCCCATCGACCTGGTGGGACAGGCGGCGATCCCCCTGATGCTGGTGATGCTCGGGATGCAGCTCGCCCGCACCCGGCTCGAATCCGGCCTCGGCTTTCTGTCCCTCTCGGCGACGATCCGTCTGGCCGCGGCTCCCCTTGTGGCCGTGAGTGTCGCGGCCCTGATCGGCCTGCACGGTCTCGAGCGAAGCGTGGTGGTATTGCAGACCAGCACTCCCTCGGCTGTCCTCCCTCTTCTCTATGCTCTGCGTTTCGGCACTCGCCCAGATCTGGTTGCAGGGGCGATCTTCACTTCGACGCTCCTGAGCGCAGGAACGCTCACCGTCCTTCTGTACCTGCTTCAGACCTTCGGGTGAAGCGGCAGAGCTGCCCCCAATAAAAAAGGCGGCCCGATCGGGCCGCCGATTCTGAAGAAATGGCGGGGATGGCGCGAAAGGCCGCAGATCAGAATAGCGTCCCCAGCACCACGCCGAGAGCGGACAGGGGGCCCGAATCGCTCAGCCCGTCGACCGTCTTTTCTACCTTGTGCAGGGTCGTCCTGGCGTCCCGGTACAAATCATCTTCGTTGACGAGTCTCCCGATCGTCCCCTGACCGTCGTCGATCTTCGCGGCGATGCTGGCGATGCGAGCCATCGCCTCCCTCGTCTCATCGTACAGGGCGCCGTCATTGAGAAGGCGGGCGAGAGATCCCTCCCCTTCATTGACCCGTGCGACGATTTCCCTCAACTCCTGAAGGGCAAGAACCGCCTCGGCGTAGAGGGCGTCGTCGGTCATGAGACGGCCGACGGTCCCTTCTCCCGCCCGGACATTTTCGGTGATTTCCTGGAGGTTCGCCAGGGTGCCGAGGGCCTCGTCGTAGAGGGCAGGGTCGTTGAAGAGGCGACCCATCGTCCCTTCGCCGGCCTCGATGCGTGCGATGACCGTCCCCAGGCTGCCGACGGCGGCGCGAAGTTCGTCATAGAGATGGGGGTCGTTCACCATCTTTCCGAGAGCCCCTTCTCCCGCGTCGATCTTTGCGGCAATGCTCTCGATGCGGGAAACGGTATCGGAGAGTGGTTCCCGCGTTTCGGCGATCAGATCACCGAGGGCGCCCAGAACGCGTTCCTGGTTCCGGTCGATGTTGGTGATGAGATCGTCTATGTTGCTTCCACGCTCCGAGGGGAGCGCCGATCCCTCGGGGAGGAGTTCACCGGGAACGGAGCCGAAATCGAGCCCCAGGAACTGCCCTCCAAGCAGGTTGGTCTGGCGAATGCGGGCGACCGAATCGGTTTTGACCCGGGTCCCTGACACGACATAGAAGTTGACCCTGACCCTCCCCTCTTCGAGCCGGATCTGTTCGACCTTGCCGACGTCGACCCCCGCCATGCGTACGGGATCGCCCGCCCGGATGCCGACGACGGAGTCGAAGTAGGTGTGATAGGAGAGGCGCTCTTCGAAAGGATTCCAGTCCTCGACCGCTTCGATCATGATCCCCAGGGCGACAAGCGCCAGAAGGAAAAAGATGCCGACTTTCTTTTCGGTGGACAGGGCCATGCTCATTCTTCTCCCTTGATCCCTTTGGTCGTCGTATAGATGAAGTTGCGCACGATCGGATTGCGGCTCGCCTTGATCTGCTCGGGGGCGCCGATTTCTACGAACCCTTCGGAACTCATCATGGCGACGCGGTCCGAGAGGTAGAGGGCGAAGTTGAGATCGTGGGTCACGATGATGGTGGTGAGATCGACTTTTTCCCGCAGGCTCATAATGACCCGCGCCAGTTCGTCCGAGGTGACGGGATCGAGTTCGGCGGTCGGCTCGTCGTAGAGGATGAGGTCGGGGTTCATCGCCAGAGAACGGGCGATGGCGACCCTCTTCTTCATCCCGCCGGAGAGCTCGGACGTCATCAGCTCCTCTTTCCCTTCGAGCCCCACCAGCGCCAGTTTCTCTGCGATGATCCGACGGATCTTCGACTCTTTGCAGATGCGCTTTTCCCGGAGCCAGAGCCCGACGTTCTCCCCCACAGTGAGAGAATTGAAGAGCGCCGAGGACTGAAAGACCATGCTGTAGCGGTAGTCGTGCCCCGCATCCCGGCGCGGGGCAAAGATATCGTCTCCCTCGATATAGATATGCCCGCTGTCAGGCTCCTGCAGTTTGACGATATGCTTGAGCAGGACGCTCTTACCCGTACCTGAAGGGCCGATGATCGAGAAGGTTTCGCCCGGGAAGATCTCGAGGTTGATGTTCCGCAGTACATGATTGTCCCCGAAGCTCTTGTTGAGATCGACAATGCGGATCCCCACCCCCCGCGAGTCCTCGTAACTGCTGCTGCAGTCGCGCTCTCCGAAGATCGAAGCCGTCAGGCCGTGCCTCAGTTTGTTCAAGATCCCCCCTTTTCCGTTCTCCCTGTTCTGTTCCACATCGCCTCGCTGCATGCTTCAGATCATCAGACGCGTAATGAAGTAGTTCGCCACGAAGATGAGCAGAAACGAAAGGACGACCGAGCGCGTGGTTGCGGTCCCGATCCCGCGGGCGCCGCCGGCGGTCTTGAATCCGACGTAGCAGCCGACCTGGGCGATGATCCCACCGAAGACGAACGCCTTGGCGAGTCCCTGGGAGACTTCCGCAAAATTGAGCACCCGCACCATGTTGTCGTAGTAGACGCTCCAGGGGACGTTGATCTGCGGGTTGACGCTGCTGACGAGCCCTCCGCCGACGATCCCGATGACGATGGAGATGATCACGAGGCCTGGGACGGCGATCAGGGCGGCCAGAAGGCGCGGCATCGCCAGGTAGCGCACCGGGCTGATCTCCAGCGTTCTGAGAGCGTCGATCTCTTCGTAGACTTTCATGGCGCCGATCTCCGCGGCGATGGCGGAGCCGATGCGTCCGGCCACCAGCAGGCTCGTCATGACGGGTCCGAGCTCCTTCACCATAGAGAGGCCGACGATGGCGCCGATCGCCTCCTGGGTGCCGTAGAGGGCCAGTTGCGTCCCGGTCTGCAGCGCAAGGACCATTCCGACGAAAAGCGCCGTAAGTGCAGCGATAGGGAGGGTGCCGACGCCGATCTCGTGGATCTGCCGGGTGATGGCCGCGACGTTGCGCGGCGCTTCCCTGCAGGCGTACAACGTCTGTCCGAAGAGAATGAGCATCTCACCGGCAGTTTGCGCGGCATCCAGTATTTTTTTCCCGATCGCCGTCAGCATCGCTCAGCCCGATTCCGTTGTGAATCCGCTCCCGACAGGGATTCCCCAGGGGAGGAAAAATAGGTGCAGGCGCCTTCTTTCGGCATCGCGGTGAAGGCGGACAAGCCCCTTGAGAAGGGCGAAGTCGGTCTCCTCCTCCACTTCCCTGCGGTAGGAGAAAAGGGGAAAGAGCTCCATTGCCAGATCGTCTCCTCTGCGCTCTTTCCAGTAAAGGTTCCAGAGCAGCGTAGAGACTTCGTTGCCGTGCCGGTCCCACTTTCGCTGGTAGATACGCCACAGCGGCGACCAGTTCCGCTCGATCCCCCGGTTCCCCGGGAAGAAGGGCTCGAGAATCGAGAGGGTGTAGAAATGGGAAACTCCCTTGCTCATCTCGTAGGTAAAGAGTGGCCAGAGGGCGACGCGCCTGTGGCGGGGTCTGTCCTCCTCGCGAAGCTGCTCTCTGGTGTCCGAATAAAGGAAGAAGAGCACCCGGTCGCGCCTGCGCTCGAGCATCTCGGTGCTGAGTTCCTCGATCCTGTAGATGGGCCAACCGATCCAGCGTCTTCGGAATTCGTCCGTACGTTCATCCGCATAGAAGGGGAGCGCCCGGAATCCCTCTCGGTATTCCCCCTCGGTATGACGAAGGAGAGGCCAGGGGAAGTTTCTCTCGACATACCCCCTCTCGCGATCCTCTATCCGGGAGAAGAAGGGCCACAGCCATGTTCGCGAACTGACCTGGGGCGACTCCTCCTGCAGGTAGAAGGGGAAAAAGGCCCGAAAGGATCGCGGCCGATCGGTATCGAGGTTCAGATCCTGGCTGAAGAAAAAGGGCCAGAGATAGAAGCGCTTCCGGTATGCCCCTTCTTTCTGGCTCCCTCCGTAGAGGGGCCAGACTTTGAATCCTTCCTCATCGGGGCCGTGCGTTTGCCTGAAGAACGGCCAGAGAAAATGGCTGTTGGTCGTCCCCCTGTGTTCGGTGCGCAGGTGGACGGGAAAAAGAGTGAAATGGATCTCATCCCTGCCGAACCGGTCGTAGAGTTTCCCTCTCACCGGGAAAACGGCGAAGTAAGGCTCTCCTGCATGCGACTGTCCGGAGAAGACGAAGGGAAAGAGCATGAAACTCCCCTCGTCATTTTCCCGCGCCCGGTCGCCCGAATCGTAGTGGAGCAGGTGCAGTCCCTGAAAGGAGGTGCGCTGCGCGTCTCTTCTCTGGGAGGCGACGGGGTAGAGAAACTCCCGAAGCGCCACCCCTTTTTCGTCGGCGGCCCGGAAATAGAGGGGGCGAATTCCGAACTCCCGTTCCGTGGCCTTGCGTTCGAATTTGACAAGGGGACCGAACAGGTTGACGCTGGTGTAGTCGACCGCGTCGGAGCGTCTGTAATCGACCAAGGGCCAGAGAGTGAAGATTCGGCTGTGGGCCTCGGCAACGCCCGCAACGGTGAAGAAAAGCAGGACAGCCGCCGGCAATACGAAGACAGAACGCTTTCGAATCGATATCATGGAATACTGGAGATGAGAGGCAAACGACCCGTGATAGTACCAATCCGCAGGGATAAAGACAACAGTGTTCCGTCTGAAAATTAATCCTTGGCGGCCCTCCAGAACGCCGCATCCGCCTCATGATGGTCCGCTCGGTCCCCACCGGAGCCATCTCATTCGTGTCCGGAACGCCTCTCGGGTCACTTTCCGCGGGAGCGGTGTACCAGAGCCATGATCGTGGCGATGACCACGCAGACGACGAGGATAAAGACGACATCGCCGACTGTGATATTCACGGCGTCCTCCCGTCCAGTATCGCTTCGCGCCCCTCGATGGCCGGCTGGAAACCGGCATCGATTTCCAGCGCTTTCTCGAAAGACTCGAAGGCTCCCGCCGGCTCGCCGCATCGTGCGCGGCTGACGCCGAGAAGGTAATGGAATTCGGGCATGGGGATTTCCGCAGGCAGAGTCCCCTCTTCCTCAAGCCCTTCAAGGACCAGTCGCGCCGTCTCGAAATCTCCGTCGGCGCACGCCTCGATGGCGTTGCCGACCTCCTCCAGATCGTCGATGATCGGATGGTCGGGAACCTGCATCGAATCGATGCGCGCCAGCCTTTGCTCGAGAGCCTCACGGGCAGGTCCTTTTTCGAGGCGCCCGATCACGCCGGCCCAGCGCCTCGCAGCCGAGGGGTAATCCCCGAGAAGGAAATCGATCTGTCCGCAGTAGTTGAGACATACAAGGCTGTCCGGGGCGTGCTTCAACGCGCGCTGCAGATAGCCGAGAGCCGAAAGGAGGTGTCGGCGGCAGAGTCCGAGCTCGGCGAAGTTCGTCCCGAGTTCATAGAGAGAGATCCCGATCTGCTGGAGCAGGCCGGGGTTTTCGGGCTCGAGAAGAGCCAGGATTTTCAGGCAGGTGATTTTGCGGCGCACATAGGGGGCATCGACTTCCTTGTGGTCGAGCATGGCCGCCTGGGCCCCGAGATCGGCCAGATAATGGGGGTAGGCGTCGCGCAGCAGTTCAGCATAGCGGGTATTGTGCGCACAATCGGGAAACTGGCGCAGATAGTCGTAGATTCCCCGCCCGATGGCGTCGTCGGAAGGGTCTCCGTCGGCGAGATCTTCGCGATGAACGGGTAAGGGAATCTCAGGAAGGGGAATCTGCAGATGTTGAGGCCCGACTTCCACCCGACGCTCTGCAGGGGGATTCCACAGCATGTATCCACGGCCGAGCGCTTCGGGATGCTGAGAAGAGGTTGACATGGCAGAACCGATCTCCTTGGTTGAAATTCTCCGACGCGGCGAAACCGGGATCACCTCCGACCGCCTGTCCCGCAAAATCAGAGGGTACCTTAACCTGGAGCTTCCGTCACGAGAAAACGCAGATCTCCCATGCGCACCGGGTTCATCGTCCGCCCGCTTGAACTGATACTGTCGAAGACTGCAGGGGTGAGGTGGGGGAAAAAGAAGAAGGGGTGGAGCATCGCTCCACCCCTTCGACCCTCCCTCGGGAGGG
>JARFUG010000140.1 GCA_029289095.1 Desulfuromonadales bacterium | reverse complement strand
AGCCAGGAGCCAGGAGCCAGGAGCCAGGAGCCAGGAGCCAGGAGCCAGGAGCCAACTATGAGGGGGGAGGGGAGGCGGGAGAGGACTGCAATGGAACTGCGCGTTCCGCGAGGTGGAGCGTCTGCTGCTGTTCACCAGGCGCGGCGCCGTAGCCGTGCTTGCTGCCGCGCCCCCACAATACCGTCAACGCCATTGCTATGATGAGGGCAATTGAGACGAAAAGAAGCAGAAGATACCCTTTCTCCATGTGATTTCCTCATGCGCGATAGTGATTTTTTTATCTGGGCCCATCGGGGAGCGTCCGGCGTGGCCCCCGAAAACACTCTTTCGGCGTTCCGGGCGGCCGAAGCCGCCGGAGCCGACGGCGTCGAACTCGATGTGCACCTGAGCCGCGACGGTATTCCCATCGTCATCCACGATGCCGATGTGCAGCGAACCACGGACGGACGCGGCTCCGTCGCCGCCATGCTTTCGGGCGAGTTGAAGCGCCTCGATGCGGGAAGCTGGTTCGGACCCGCATTCCGTGCAGAACGTATCCCCACCCTCGGTGAAACTCTCGATTGGGTGCAGGATCGGCTGCGAGTGAATGTGGAGATCAAGACGGCGGCCGCGGCAGAGGCCGTCCTTCGGCTCCTGAAAGATTTTCCGGCCTCGCGGGTTCTGATTTCGTCTTTCGATCATAACCTTCTGAGACAGATCCGCCAACACCATTCGAGCATTCCCCTGGGCTTCGTGGTAGAGAGCCTCTTTTGGAGACGGGCGCTGAGAAAAGCCGTCCTCTGCCAGGCCGAAAGCCTCCATCCGCGCCGAGACCGGGTATCATCCGCCATGGTCGGGGCCGCTCACCGCTGTAGGCTGAAGATCTACCCCTGGACGCTCAACGATCCGGCGTCCGCGCTCACATTACAGGGGCTCGGGGTAGATGGCATTTTCACTGACCATCCCGACAGAATGATTCAACTTCTTAGAAATACAGGGCAAATTCAGTAAAGTCATTTTTGACAGGCGCTTCAGCCATGCTAGAATGAGAAGGGCAGGCCGTGCGGCATTCGGCCTCTTACGCCAAAGGAAAGCCGATGCTGACCAGCCTTTCCCGCATAAAGTCCATCGTTTTCGATCTCGATGGCACGCTTTATACCTGCGAGCCTCTGGCCAAGGAAATCGAGCAGACGGCAAAGGCGCTCGTCGCCGAGACCCGCGGCCTCTCCCTCGAGCAGGGGACGGCGCTTTTGCTGACATCCCGGCGCAGGCTCTCCGAGACCTACGACGAGGAGCCTACCCTCACGCATACCCTGCGTGAACTCGGTATTGAGGTCGCTGAATTTCACCGCGCCATGCAGAAACGGGTGCGGCCGGAGCGCCATCTTCAGCACGACCCGATCCTCTACGCTCTTCTCGATTCGCTTCGTCAGGAGTGCGATCTGTACATCTATACCAACAACAATCTCCCGCTGGCCCGCAAAATCCTGGCGCTGCTCGGCGTGGAGGAGCTTTTCCAGAGGCTCTACACCATCGAGTTCTCCTGGGCTCCCAAACCCGATCGCGAAACCCTTCGCCGGATTCTGGAAGATATCGGAGGCCCCCCCGAAGAGTTCCTCTTCGTCGGAGACCGACAGGTGGTCGATCTCAAGCCGGCCGACGAACTCGGAATTCCCACCCTTCTGGTGAGCGAGGCCGGCGATCTGCTCCAGATTCACAAACTTCTCGGAATCGTCCCCTGACCCGATCTACTGCACGCCGATCGTTTTCCTTGTCGTTGCGCCTGCTCTGGGATACAATTATCCTTTTCAAAGGATCGATCATGCAGCAGGAACAGGAAAGCAGCCCGGAACTCGAAAAGATCATCCGACAACGGATCCGCGCGGAAGGCGGCATCCGTTTTGCCGAATATATGGCGCTCTGTCTTTACCACCCGCAGTTCGGTTACTACATGGCGCCCCGTGAACGAATCGGGCGTCAGGGGGATTTCTTCACCTCAACCAGCGTCCACTCCCTTTTCGGCGTCCTCGTCTCCCGGCAGCTTCGCCAGATGTGGGAGATCATGGGAGAAGAGGAGTTCGTCATTGCGGAGCAGGGTGCGGGAGAAGGACACCTCGCCCTCGATATCCTGGATGCCCTTCAGGCCGAATCCCCGCAGTTCTACAATCGGATGCGCTACAGGATCGTCGAACTCAGCGAGGATAACCGCAGCCGTCAGCGAAGCGTCCTCGAGGGACACCTCGACAAGCTCGATTGGTGCGCTCTCGACGACCTGCGCGGAATGCAAGGATGCATTCTTTCCAACGAACTCGTCGATGCGTTTCCCGTGCACCTGCTGGAAAAAAAAGGGGGGGAGCTCCTGGAGGTTTTTGTCGTCGAAACGCAGGACGGGCTCGGCGAAGAGCTGCGGCCTGCCCCCGCCGAAATCCGCGACCATTTCAGCCGGCTCGGCATTGAACCGGCCGAGGGGAACCGCGCTGAAGTCAATCTCGATGCGGTGAAATGGATGGAGCAGGTCGGTCGCACCCTTTCCCGGGGATTCGTTCTCACCATTGACTACGGATATGCCGCCGAGGATCTCTATGCACCCTTTCGGCGCGGCGGGACGCTGATGTGCTATCACCGCCACAGCGCCAACGAAGACCCCTTCGTCCGGATCGGGCGGCAGGACATCACGGCGCACGTCGATTTTTCGGCTCTTCAGCTTTCAGGCAGGAAAAAGGGGCTGGAGCCGCTGTGGTTCGGCGAGCAGTACCGCTTTCTCATGGGGCTCGGCTTCGTCGAGGCGCTCATGGAACTCGAAGCGCGCCAGAGCGATGAGAAGATCGCCCGCGATCTGCGCCTGACCCTGAAGAATCTGATTCTTCCCGAAACGGGAATGGGGGAGACATTCAAGGCCCTGATCCAGGGCAAAGGAGTCGGTCGGCCCGATCTGCTCTGCGCTCGCAGCATGCGTGATCTGTCGATGCTGATCGCGGCGGAGCACGGCTGATACGTCCGGTTTGTGAGGCGTGAAG
>JARFUG010000070.1:12145-16483 GCA_029289095.1 Desulfuromonadales bacterium | reverse complement strand
CAGGAGGCTTCAATTTGAAAACCTGCGCCTGGTCAATTCTTTTTCTGATTAGGTCCAATTCTCAGCTTGCCTTGAAGTCCCCCTTTGGAAAAGGGGGATTTAGGGGGATTTGCCTGTTGCCAAGCGAGAAATCCCCCCTCACCCCCCTTTACAAAGGGGGGGAAACCCTCTAGCTGAGAATCAGACCTATCGAGATTCTTTTTGTTTCGGAGATTTTTCGACATGTCGGTTTGGTGGGTTTTCGGTTTTTATTTCCTCGAACGGGGGATCGAACTGGTGGTGGCGCGGCGCAACCGGCGCATCGTCCTTGAACGAGGAGGCGTCGAGTTCGCACCCGAGACCTATCGCTCCATCGTTGTGATGCACGTTCTGTTCTTCGCGGCCCTGATCGTCGAGTCGTGGCCGTGGAGGATTCCCTTGGACGCCCTCACGATCTTCTGCCTCTCCGCCCTGCTCCTTCTGCAGGGGCTCCGCTATTGGTGCATCGTCTCGCTCAAGGAGCGCTGGAACACCCGGATCCTCGTCGTCCCGGGCGAGCCGCCGGTGTGCCGGGGACCGTATCGTCTGATGCGACACCCCAATTACGTCGTCGTCGTCCTCGAGTTCGCGCTCATCCCCCTGCTGATGCGGGCTCCGCTGACGTTGATCGTCTTCTCCGTTGCGAACCTGATCCTGCTGCGCCGCCGCATCCGTCTGGAGGAAAAAGCCCTTCGCGACAGCGCTCCCGACGCGCGCCCACCCGTTCCCGAAGGTTCACCCTCGCCCTGAGAGCGCATCCCCGCCGCGGACCGCCACGATATCCTCGCCGCCGTCGATGGGGAGCAGGACGGTAAATGATGTTCCGACTCCGACGGTGCTCTGCGCGAGAATGCGCCCGCCGTGGTTTTCGACGATCCCGTAGGAGACCGACAACCCGAGTCCCGTCCCGGCGAGTTCCTTGGTGGTGAAGAAGGGGTCGAAAATCCTCTCCAGGTTCTCCGGCGGGATCCCGCACCCGCTGTCGGTCACCGTCACCCGGGCGAAGCGCCCCTCCGGGCTCATCTCGGTCCGGATCTCGAGTCGTCCCTTACCCTCCATCGCCTGCCCCGCATTGACGAGCAGGTTGATGAAGACCTGTTCGATCTGACCCGAGTCGAGCATGACATCGGGGAGTCCCTCGTCGTAATGCTTCACGATCTCGACATCCTGCAGGATCGTCTGGTTTTCGATGAGGGCGAGCGCCTTCTCCACCACGCCGTTCAGGGAAACCGGCCCCATCTGAGGGGTGCTCTCGCGGGAAAAGTCGAGGAGGCCCTTGACGATCCTGGCGCATCTGCCCGTCTCCTCGGTGATGATGTCGAGGTCCTTGCGCAGTTCGGCCGGGAGTTTCGGGTCTTCTTTCAGCAGCGAGGAAAAAACAAGGATTCCGGTGAGCGGATTGTTGATCTCGTGGGCGATCCCCGCCACCAGTTCACCCAGCGAGGCGAGCTTTTCCGAGCGGATGAGTTGGGCCTGGATCTGGCGGATCTCCCGGGTGCGCTGGTCCACTTTCTCTTCCAGTTGGTGTCCCCAGCCTTCGAGCTCATCCCGCGCCGTCCTCAGCCGCGCCGTCAGTTCATTGAAGGCGCCGGAGAGTTCCCCCAGTTCATCGTCCCGGGAGTAGTCGATGGCGCTGTTCCAATCTCCCACGGAGAGCTTGCGCGTGTGCGCCAGCAGGCGGTTGACCGGCTCGTTGACGAGGTAGCGGGTGAGCGCCACGAGGCACAAAGCCGTCGTCATGAGCATCCCGACGGTGAAGAGAACCATCTCATTGCGGTAACTGGAGAGTCGATTGTGCATCCCCGCCAGGGAGACGTGAACGTCGAGGATTCCGAGAAAGGCGGCATCGGCGGGGTGAAAGTGGCACTCGGCCACGAAGCAGCTTGCCTGGTTGGGGATCTCCTTGGTGACGCCGAGGACCTTTACCCCCTGCGGGTTGATGAAGATGCGGCTGCGGTTGGCGGCGGGCGCATCGGTCAGAACGACATCGCCGAGGTGGCAGCCGTAGCACCCTTCGGCCTGCGGATTCACCCGATATCCGATCTCGCTTTCGTCGGTGGAAAAAGCGATGATCCCTTCCTTGTTGAAAAGTCGGATCAGCTCGATTTCCTTGAGGCTCTGGAGTTCCTCGATCATTTGGTAGACGCGCGGTCGATCGTCTTCGAGCATCTGGTAGTGGGTCGTTCGGATGACCGCCTCGCTCAGCGTCTCCACCCCACGCAGAGCATCCTCCATGCAGATCTCTTCGACGGTCTTGATGCTGAAGTAGGCGAAAACGCCTATCCCCCCCAGAAGCACGATGCTGGTGATGAGAGCGTACTTCGTCGTCAGGCGCATCCGCATGGCATTCTCCCGGGCAGGATATTTAAAAAGCGACTAATCATAGCACATCGCCGCCCTGTTTGGAAAAGCTTATCGGCTCCTCACTCCTCACTCCTCGCTCCTCGCCCCTTACCCATCTCCTCGAAGATCTTCCTCGCCACTCCCTCCGGTATCCCCGGCGATTCAAGGAGTTCCTCGATCGTCGCCTCCCGGATGCGCCTGAGGCTGCCGAAGTGTTTGAGAAGGGCGCGACGACGGGTCGGACCGACTCCGGGAATCTCCTCCAGAGCCGAAGCGAGGGCCTGCTTTCCGCGCACCTTGCGATGATGGGTGATGGCGAAACGGTGCGCTTCGTCGCGCAGGCGCTCGAGCATGAACAAGGCGGGAGACCCGGCCCGAAGATGAACGGGGTTCTTGCGCCCCGGCAAAAAGAAACGCTCCTCGCTGCGCTCCACCGCCTTTCCCCGGACGTTTGCCCGGATGCGGCTCTTGGCGATCCCTGCGGCGTCGATGCGCCCCGACAGGCCGAGTTCCTCGAGAACCGTCACGAGAACCGAGAGCTGCCCCTTGCCGCCATCGATGAGAATGAAGTCGGGCAGATCGTTCTCCTCTTTACCGCGGTTCAGACGCCTTTTGAGAACCTCGTAGAGGGAGGCGAAATCGTCGGCCCCTTCCACGGTGCGGATGCGGAAGTGCCGGTAGGCCCCGCTGGCCGCCTCGCCGTCCAGGAGGACGGCCATGCTCCCGACACTGAACCTTCCCTGCACGTTGGAGATGTCGAAGCACTCGATGCGGCGCGGCAGACGCGAGAGATGGAGCCTGTCGCGAATCTCTCCGAGCACCCCCTCCCGGGCTTCGCGACGGCTCCCCCTCTCGCGGAAGGCTTCCCGTGCATTGCCTGCGGCCATCTCGACCAGTTGCGCACGCGCCCCCCGCAGGGGAGCGAGCACGGCGACCTTGCGCCCCCGGCGCTCGGAGAGCCATTCGGCGATCAGGTCGGCATCTTCGGGTAGAAAGGGGAGAAGAAGCTGATCGGGAAGGACGACATCCCGGCCGTAGAACTGCTGCAGAAAGGACGAGAGGAGTTCGTCTTCCTCCATGCGCCATTCCAGCGCAAAGGTGCGCCGGTCGATGAGCTTTCCCTCCCGGATGAAGAGGACGGCGACTTCGACCTCCCCTCCCTCGCGGTGCAAGCCGATGATGTCCTGGTCGCCCCCGCCGGCCTCTGTGACCTTCTGCCGCTCCACTGTCTGCTCAACGGCCCGGATCTGGTCGCGCAGGCGGGCCGCCTCCTCGAAGCGCATCTGAGCTGCGGCCTCGTTCATCCGCTGTTTCAGGATGGCGAGGACCTCCCCCTCGCGGCCGGAGAGAAAGGCGACGACCCCTTTGACCAAATGCGCGTATCCGGCGACGTCTATCCTGCCGTGACAGGGGGCGCTGCACTGGCCGATCTGATAAAAGAGACAGGGGCGCCCCCGCCGACGGCACGTCACCATCGGGTAATGCCGAAGGGGAAAAATGCGGTAGATCTCCTTCAGCGTCTCGCGCACCGCACCCGCCGAGGCGTACGGCCCGAAATAGAGAGCGCCGTCGCGGCGCACCCGGCGCACGATCTGAAGGGTGGGAAACTCCTCCTTCGGGTCGAGGCGAAGCGAAACATAGGTCTTGTCGTCGCGCAGATTGATATTGTAGCGCGGGCGATGCTTCTTTATCAGGGTGTTCTCGAGAAGGAGGGCCTCCTTCTCCGTATCGGTAACGATGGTGTCGATCTGCTTTACCCGCCCCACCAGAAAACGGATGTGCGCCCGACCGTCGCCCCCGTTGGAGAAGTAACTGCGCAGCCGCGCCCGCAGGCTCTTGGCCTTCCCGACATAAAGAACCCCCCCGTCCTCTCCCTTCATGAGGTAGACGCCGGGAGCAGCAGGATATTTCTGAGGGTCGAATTCGGTCATGATTCAGGCGATAGGCTATTGGCAATGAAGCGCTGTCTTCCGTCTT
>JARFUG010000070.1:2216-12045 GCA_029289095.1 Desulfuromonadales bacterium | reverse complement strand
TGGCTCCTGGCTCCTGCCCTTCAGCTTACAGCTTATGCTCTCCTTCTTCCATCAATAATTTGCTGGTCTTTCCCCACCTTGCTGGTATAATCATGGCTATTTTTTCATCACCTTTTTCCACCGCTGGAGCGTGCTGTGAACCCCCTTTGGAGCAACATCTTTCGCAAGAAGTCCGAGGAAGATTCCCTGGCCTATTTTCTCAAGACCGTCCCGCTCTTCTCCGATCTGAAGGGGCGCGATTTTCATTACCTGGAGTCGCTGGTGCATACTCGCCATTACGATGCGGGGGAGATCGTCTTCGAGGAGGGGGACCCCGGTTCGGGGATGTATGTCATCCGAAACGGCGGCGTCAAAATCTTCACCCGCAGCGAAAAACGCGAGGAGGAACTCGCCATCCTCGGTGCGGGAGATTTCTTCGGCGAAACGACCCTCACCGCACCTGCCTCGCGGGCAGCGAGCGCCCGCACCCTGGAGAGCACCGAACTCATCGGCCTTTTTCGGGCGGACCTTCTTGAACTGGCGCAGAAGTACCCCGCCACCGCAAACAGAATCCTTCTGGGGGTCACCCGCATCGTGAGCGAGCGTCTCCAGGCGGCGGGACAGGAGATCAGGCGTCTGCGCCAGGCTCAGGACGCCGCCATCGCCTCATCCTCCTTCGACACGGAAATGTGAGCCAGATGCAGAGTTTCAGCCGCACCCAATACCTTCTGCTCTTCATCGCGCTCACGGCCGCCATCGCCACAGGCCTTGCCATCTTCACATCCGTCTCCGCAACCATCACCATGGTCCAGATGGCGACCTCCGGTCTCGTGCTGCCGCTTATTCTCGCCCTCATCGTGACCTTCGTGCTCGATCCGGCGGTCAAATTCATCGAGCGCGAGACCATCAGCCGCACCCTGAGCATCTTCCTCGTCTACGCCCTCATCACCCTCGTCCTGTTCATCGCCGTGACCTGGCTCTTTCCGCCGTGGCGCCACATGTGGGCCTCGCTCGAATATGACCTTCCGCGCTATACCGCCGGATTCTTCACCTTCATCCGCGATCTCGAGGCGGGCCTGCAGCAGCGCCTGCCGTTTCTGAGCGCCTACGATCTGACGGCGATGATCCGTCCGATGGCCGAGGGAATCGTGGCCGAAATCCTGGTGCAGACTCCCCGCTCGGCGCTGCGCATCGGCAGCCTGCTGATCCTCGTCCCCCTCTTTTCGTTTTTCTTTCTGCGCGACGGCGACCGCATCATGCGGGCCCTGATCAGCCTCGTTCCCAACCGCTACTTCGAGATGGCGCACGACCTCTCGTTCCTGGTCAGCCGCCAGATGTCGACCTTCATCCGCGGACGCATCATCGAGGCGCTCATCATCGGTCTGGTCGTCACCATCGGTCTCTCGTTCACGGACATCCGCTACGCCCCCCTGCTGGGGGCTTTCGCCGGGGTGATGAACCTCATTCCCTACATAGGCCCGCTCATCGGCATGGTTCCGGGGATCCTGATCGCTTTGATCGACCTGGGGGTCGGCCCCCAGTTCTGGTGGATCGTCACCGTCTACATCCTCATCGCCCAAGTCATCGTCGACAATTTCATCCTGATCCCCATCCTCATCTCGCGGGTCTCTAACCTGCACCCCCTCATCGTCATTCTGGCCATCATCATGGGGGGGAGACTCTACGGGGTGCTCGGCATGATCATCGGGGTGCCAGTGGCCAGCATCATCAAAATCGCCCTGCTCGAGATCGGGCAGTACCGGCGTGCGTTTTCTCTTCCCGACTCCATTTCCGAACCGGAACGCCCCGGCTGACGTTTCCAGGGGCTCCGGTTCTTCGAGGCGCCATGAGCCGCTTTCTCTTCAGTTTCGTCAACCGTCTTCAGCTTCGGTGGAAGATGCTGGTGGTCGTTCTGCCGCTGGTCATCGTGCCGATCGTCGTGGTCGGCAGCGTCATCGGCTTCATCGGCGCGCGCCAGGCGCATCTCGGCATCACCCGCACGAGCATGGACGATCTGGAGCACATGGCGGCCTTCACCATCGATCTGCTCGACGCCCATCACCGCCAGTTCGAACTCTACAAGAAGGACAAGGAGGAGACGATCAACGAGGAGCTGGCGACCCTGGTGCGCCTTGCTCACAGCATGGTCGAGTCTCACCATCATCAGCACCGAACCGGAAAGGTCGATCTCGCAACGGCCCAGGCAGAAGCGGGCAAGGCCCTCAAACAGGTCAACGTGGGCGAGAGCGGCTACCTCTACGCCGTCACGAGCGACGGGGACCTGATGGTCCACATCGCGCTCGAAGGGCAGAACATCTACGACGTACAGGACGAGACAGGGCGTTTTTTCATTCGAGAAATCAGCCATATGGCCCTTGAATCGAACCCCGGAGAGGTCCTCTTCACCACCTATCCATGGCGCAACCCGGCGCTCGGAGACGTCGCACCGCGCAGCAAGGTCGCCGCCTTCGTCTATTTTCCCGAGTGGGACTGGATCATCGCCGCCGGGGGGTACATCGAAGAGACGTACGAAAAGCTCGATTTCGAACGCCGCTCCTTCGACGAGCTCAAGGCCAAGATCAAGAACAAGAAGGTCGGCCAGACCGGATACATCTTCGCCATGGACAGCCGCGGACACTTCACCATCCATCCCCACCAGGAGGGGACGACCCACCTCACCACCCGCGATTCGATGGGCAACGCTTTTATTCGCGAGATGTGCCTGAAGAAGGACGGCTGGATCCGTTATCCCTGGCAGGGGCCTCAGGACGACGCTCCGCGTATGAAGGTGACGCGATACGCCTATTTCGCCCCCTGGGACTGGATCGTCGGGGTCGGCTCCTACGAGGACGAGTTCTACAGCGAAGCCCAGAAGATCAAGGGGCGCGTCTTTGTGAGCATGCTTGCAATGACCTTTTTGGCCGGCTCCGTCTCCGCCGTCCTCGTCTTCGTGGCATCCAAGCGTCTCACCGATCCGATCCATCACATGATCGGCATCATCCGCAAAGTGAAACGAGGGCGTTTCGACGAGCGCATGGAGGTCGACTCAAAAGATGAACTCGGAGAGCTCGCCGGCGCCTTCAACCGCATGACCGACATCATCAAGCGCAACAAGGAGATGGAGGCGACGCTGGCGCAGCACGGCAAGATGGCTTCTCTCGGAGTCCTGTCCTCCGGAGTCGCCCACGAGATCAACAATCCCCTGGGGGTCATTCTCGGCTATGCCGCCTTTCTCGAAGGGAAGATCGCCAAGGACGATCCGGTCTACGGCTACATTCACGAGATCAAGAAGGAGAGCAAACGCTGCAAGAAGATCGTGCAGGACCTTCTCTCCTACGCCCGCACCCCCAAGCCGACCCTCGAGGAGATCGATCTCAACGATCTGCTGGGGCAGATCCTCGATTTTTCGGCAAATCACGCCGACCTCCACCACGTCGTCATCGAGCGCCGCTTCGACCCCGACCTCCCCAGGATCATGGTCGACGGCGACCAGATGCGGCAGGTGGCGATCAATATCATCCTCAATGCAGGGGCGGCGATGCCCGGAGGGGGGCGGCTCCTGGTGCGCACCAGAATCGAGGACGACCGGGCGGTCATCGTCTTCAGCGACACCGGAGAGGGGATTGCGGAGGAGCACATGGAGCAGATTTTCGAACCATTCTTCACCACCAAGGAGCGCGGAACAGGGCTCGGTCTGGCCATCACCCGCCAGATCATCGAGCTGCACCACGGCTCCATCCATCTGGAGAGCGTCGCAGGGATGGGGACGAACGTGGTGATCCGACTGCCTCTTCAATGGGAGGAGTACTGATGGAATCCCCGCGCATTCTGCTCATCGACAACGAGGAGGGGATCTGCCGCATGATGGAGGCGGTCCTTCGCGACGACGGGTATCGGGTCAAAGCCTACACGCGCCCCCTCGAAGCGGTGAAGGCCTTTCAGCCCGGCGAGTGGGATCTCGTCATCACCGACGTCAAGATGCCCGGCATCGACGGACTGGAGGTCCTTCTGCGGATCAAGGAAAAAGCCTCTGCAGTCCCCGTCATCATGATCACAGCTTTCGCCACCGTCGAGCTCTCCATTCAGGCCCTTCGCAAGGGGGCCTACGACATGATCACCAAACCGTTCGAGCCCGAGGAGCTTCTCTACCGCGTCGCCAATGCGCTCAAACAGACCCGCCTGCTCGAAGAAAACCAGCTTCTGCGTCGGGAGCTCGTCGGAAAATTCCGGTTCGACAACATCATCGGCGCCTCGGCGCCCTTGCGCAGTCTGCTTGAGAGGGTCGAGAAGGTGGCGATCCGCGACACCTCCATCCTCATCACCGGCGAATCGGGGACGGGCAAGGAGCTCATCGCCCAGGCGGTTCATTACAATTCTCCACGCAGCGAGAAGCGCTTCGTCGCCATCAACTGCGGCGCTCTGCCCGAATCGCTGCTGGAGAGCGAGCTTTTCGGCTCGCGAAAGGGAGCCTTCACCGGCGCGACGGAAAACAGGCAGGGACTTCTCGAAGCGGCGGACGGGGGCACTCTTTTCCTCGACGAAATCGGCAACCTGCCGATGAACGTCCAGAAAGCGCTCCTTCGCTTTCTGCAGGAGCAGGAGTTCATCCGCATCGGAGACACCCGGCCGACCAAGGTCGACGTGCGCCTCATCTCCGCAACAAACTCCGACCTCATGGCCGAGGTCAGAAACGGAACGTTCCGCGAAGACCTCTTCTACCGCTTCAACGTCGTCAACCTGCACCTCCCGCCGATCAGGGAGCGCCGGGAAGACATCCCCCTTCTGCTTTCCCATTTTATCCGCCTGCAGAACCAGAAGTTCGGCACCCGTATTCAGGGGCTCGCTCCCGACGCCCTCAGGGCGGCCTGCAGCTACGGCTGGCCGGGAAACATCCGGCAATTGCGCAACGTGATCGAAGCCTGCATGGCCGTCGAAACCGGCGACATCATCACCCACGGCGTCCTCTCCCAGTTCATCGATATTCCCCGGGAGTCAGACCCACCCTCCGCGGAGAAGACCGACTACTCCGTGGCTCTGGCGCGATTCGAACGGAACTATCTGCAGGAACTGCTGCGGAAAACCGGGGGGAACGTGGAGGCGGCGGCCTGCGAGGCGGGGATGAACATGGCGACGATCTACCGCAAGCTGAAGAAGTACGGGGTTCGGAGGGAGGATATCGGCTGATAATCCAGAAACCAGGAGTCAGGAGCCAGAATTCACAAGAGGTGCGGAGTCTTCGCGCCCTGGCGTGAAAAAAGGCTTTTACGACATCAGGGGACGGCGGTGCCGTAGAAGTGCCGGTCGGCTTCGGTGTGGGAGAAGGCATCCCTGAGGGTCATGCCAGGGGGCTTCATCAGGATCAGGGCCATGATGCCGACGATGCACAGGGCGCCCATCCAGTTGAGAAATCCCGCGAGCCAGGGCCAGTCCGGCTCGGGACGACTCGGGCGAAGTTTCGCCTTTTCTGCGGGTTTCTCGTCGGTGCGAACGGCGGCTTTTTTGAGAATGCGGCCGGAACTGAGGAAGATGATCGCCGAAATGACGAACTGCGGCATGACATCGATGGACAGCCGTCCACTTCCCAGCATCACGCCGTAAAAGACCATGGAACAGAGGCCCAGAAGGGTCAGATGCTGACTGAGTCTGGCGTTCACGCTCTCTCCTTCCTGCCACCCGGGGATCCGGTGCACGGCCGATTGACAGGGAAATTAACCCGTGAGGGAAATTCTGTCAATGGCTGCGTCGATATCTCTTCCCCTCCACTGCTGCGGCCACTGCAGCCAGCGTCCCGCAAACCACCCCCACCGCCGTGGCAAAAACCGAAACCGATGCGAAACTGCCGGCGGATGCAGCCGCCATGAGAAAGAGAAAGAGCGCCAGGAATTCGATGACCACCTGCACAAAGCGGTTTCGGCTCCCTGCACCTGAAGCGAGAATAGCGCAGAACAGACCCCATATGCCGAGGTAGGCGACCAGAGTCGGCTGCGTCGGAACATTTCCGTATCCGGAGCCTGGAAGAACGATGAGCGCCAGCAAAGAGAGCCAGAAAAGCCCCAGCGAGCAGAAAAGGACGACGCCGAAGGCGTTGCGCCGCCTCATCTCGGCCATGCCTGCGCAGATCATCCCCAGGGCGGCATGGAAGAGGACGATTCCCAGCCAGGAAAGTCCGATGAGGTCCGCCTGATAAAGACTGAAGTGAATCGTGGCGACTCCGAGACACAGGAGACCGAGAACCCCCGCGCGGGCCGCGACTGCGGCGGATTCCAGGGGGCGGGTCGAAACGATCGTAGTGGACATCTCCGGACTCCTTTCGCGATGAGGGCGTCCCCCTCCCCTGTACGAATCCGGCGCCAGGGAGGGATTGTTTTCCCGTCCGTCTGTTTTCTTTTAAGCAGAAATCGTTCCGGTTTCCAGATCCATGTCGCCTTTTTACCCCTGCGTGCCGCGTCGAGCCGCTGGGGGCGCAGCACTCCCGCATGGGAACCCCGCTTCAGCGGGGTTCCCATGCGGCCGAATGATCATTGAACCTTCTGCACCGCCAGTTCCTCTTCTTCTGCCGCGGGCACGGGAGCGACAGCTTCCTGAGGGACGGCAACCCTGCTCGGCCGCAGCGAAAGCGAAAGCATCCCCGCGATCAGCAGCAGAACCGCCGCAACGGCAAAGGAGCTGGTATAGCTTCCGCTTCCCGCCCTCAGGGTCTCGGCGATGCGCACCAGCACGAACCCGCCGATCCCCCACGAGGTGAAGAGAATGCCGTAGTTCATCCCGAAATTCTTCAGTCCCCAGAAATCTTTGGTAAAGGCGGGGAAGAGACAGAGGTTCGTCCCGTAATTGAACCCGATGAAGGTCGCCAGCAGGACGATGACCAGGGCGCTGCTGCCCCCCCCCATGACCGGGATGGCGGCGAGCATCAGGGCGGCCTGGAAGACGAGCATGATCAGGAGCGTATTCGCCCTGCCGATCCTGTCCGAGACGAGTCCCGCAACGATGCGTCCGGCCGCATTTCCGACCGCCATGATCGCCACCGCGAGAAACGCCATCGTGCCGAGGCTCGCCTTGGCCATTCCCGCGACGCTGCCGATGACCATCAGTCCGGCGCCGGCGCCGATGAAGTAGACGAACCACAAGGTATAGAAACGCGCGTCGGAGAAGAGTTTCAATGGGCTCACCTCCACCCCCGCAGCTATTGGTCCTGTGGACAATTTCGTTCCCTGCGAACCGGCCACATACCCCGGGGGAGGGTTGACGACCAGCATCCCGAGAGTGCAGACGATCAGGGCGAAAGCGGCGCCGAAGATGAGCATCGCCGTTTGAAGACCTACGCTCTCCAGCAGGTGCTGCGCCAGAGGGGCGATATAAACGGGGGCGAGACCGAATCCCGAAACGACGATCCCGGCGACGAGCCCTGTCTTTGCCGGCGGAAACCACTTGAGGGCGGGCGGAGTCGCTGCGGAGTACCCGAACCCCATGCCGGCTCCCGCCAGCAGACCGAAGCCGAGAATCCACCCCCAGTAAGCCGTCGTTTGCGAGGCAAGGACGAAACCCGCTCCGACGAGCAGCCCCCCGAGAATGGCGGTGAGCCGCGGCCCGAACCTGTCCTGGCATTTCCCGGCTGCGATCATGGTGAAGGCGAAGGCGAGGCAGGCCACCGCATACGGATCGCTGACGGAGGCCGCATCCCACGTGAAGGCCCCTCCCCGGGCGATCGATTCAGAGATCTCTCCCCGAAAGATGCTCCATGCGTAGAGGACCCCCAGAGCCAGGTTGATGCCGGTGCCGGCCAGCGCCACCCGCCAGCCCAGGTTTCTGATTTGATGTGCCATTGTCGTTTCCTCCTTCAGCGTCAAGGTGTGGGCGAAGTTGTTAGCAGCGACAAAACGGATGTGAAACGGAAGAGGCCATTTCACCCGGAATGGTTTCACCAGGGGTGCGCCATCGACATTCGGCGCTGCGACCTCCCCGGGCGGCTCTCTGCGCAATCGGAGGGGAACGGAAGAATCCCCGGGGAACCTCGTGGCGAGTTCCTGGTACTTGGCGCACAGGGAGAAGCGCTGATTGCAGAAGCTCACCATCATCCGGGCATCATCCGAAGAGATGTACCCGCAGCCGACGTCGCACAGATCTTCGTTTTTGCCGAGATAGGGACAGACCATGTGAAAAACCTCCCGGAAGACGTTGACGACAGGATCGGATCTCGTATACGTCTTTGAGCAATGGCCGTGCCCATCACTGAGAAAGTCTTAATTTTCTGTGTTTTCAACTACTTGGCATCAAACAGCAGCGCATGAAGGAGAGAACGGCGTTTCGCATCGATGCAAACCTCTCCGGAACAGTTCCGTTGCAGGCGGCGCTCGAAAGGACGCTTCTGGGTATACGCGATCGGCAGGAGAGAAAGAGGGGGGGGGAGATTTGCACTCCTGCAAAGGGAAGGAGGCGATTTGCAGAATTGCGAATGATCCGCCGGAGGTAAAAAAAAGACCGTCCGGAGACGGTCCTTTCAAAGGAGATGGGGGGCTTAAGCGACACTCAGGCCCGGGAGATGAATCTCCCTTCGCGGGTGTCGACCTTAATCTTCTCGCCTGCTTCCAGGTAGCCCGGGACCTGAATGCGCAGCCCTGTTTCGAGGATCGCTTCCTTGGTCTGCGCGGTGGCGGTGGCGTGCTTGATGGCGGGAGCCGTTTCCGTGACGAGAAGCTCGACGCTCAGGGGAGGATCGATGCTCACGACCTGTCCCTGGAAAAGACCGAGCTGGACATCGGTCCCCTCCAGCAGATACCCCTTGATCGGATCGTAGAGATCCTCGCCGATGTCGAACTGCTCGTATGTCTCCAGGTCCATGAAGACCCCCGCCTCGCCGGCGGCATAGAGAAACTGCCCCTTGTGCCGCTCGAAATCGGCCTCATCGAGGCGGTCTCCCGATTTGAAAGTCTTCTCCAGAACCTGGCCGGTGAGCAGATTGCGGTATTTGGTCTTGACCAGGGTATTGCCTCCCCGGGCCGAGGGGGACTGGAAGCTGACGTCAAGAACGAGGCACGGTGCGTTGTCGAGCTGGATGACGACGCCGCGTTTGAGATCGGAGGTGGTGATCATGAGAAGGGCTCCTTTGATGAGTGCAATCGAAGAAATGTAGCACAGCGCCGAGGGGGAAAACAATCGCGGCGGTGGCGATCCATCAGATTTTCCATGACAATGGTCCCTTTATTGTGATTAAATGGGGAGTTCCGACCGATAAAGATGCAGCTCGATTTCACGATAAGGAGATTCACCGCATGTATTCCTGTTCCGACCTGAAGAAGGGGCTCAAGCTCATGATCGACGGAGAGCCCCATGTCATCACCGCCTTCGACTTCACCAAGCCGGGCAAGGGTCAGGCCCTCTACAAGTGCAAGCTGCGCAACATGATAACGGGCTCTCTTTTCGACCGCACTTACCGCTCGGGGGAGACCTTCGAGCCGGCAAAGCTCGAAGACCGTGAAATGCAGTACCTTTACCAGGACGAGAATGGCTACGTCTTCATGGACCAGAAGAACTACGAGCAGATCCACCTCTCGGAGGAGACTCTCGGCGACGACAAGTACCTTCTGATCGACAACATGGAGGTGAAGATCCTCATGTTCAACGGGCAGGGGATCGGCATCACCCTTCCCAATTTCGTGAACCTCAAGGTCACCCAGGCCGATCCTTGGGTCAAGGGGGACACCGCCGCCGGCAACAGCAAGCCCGCCGTCGTGGAGACCGGCTACGGCCTGCAGGTTCCGTCCTTCGTCGAGGAAGGGGACCTCATCCAGATCGACACCCGCACCGGGCAGTACGTCACCCGGGTGAAGGAATAAATCAAGGTCCAAGGTCC
>JARFUG010000070.1:0-2116 GCA_029289095.1 Desulfuromonadales bacterium | reverse complement strand
CAAGGTCCAAGGTCCGGAAAGTTTATCGGAAAGGAAAGGGATGGAGCCGAACTGGGCCCTCGCCCGCAAGCGCCCCCTTCTGGAAAAGAGAGCCCGGATCGTGCAGTCGATCCGGGCTCATTTCGTCCGTGAGGGTTTTCTGGAAGTCGAAACGCCCCTGCGCATCCCCGCCAATGCGCCCGAGGCGCACATCGATGCGGTGCCGGCCGACGGATGGTACCTTCAGACCTCCCCGGAGCTGTGCATGAAGCGCCTGCTGGCGGCGGGGTGCCCGAACCTCTTCCAGGTCTGCCGCGTCTGGCGCGGGGGAGAACGGGGGGTGCGCCATCTCCCCGAATTCACCATGCTCGAGTGGTACCGGGCCGAAGCCGACTACCGCTCCCTCATGGATGATTGCGAGCGGCTCATCCGCGCCCTCGCCCCCGAAGGCCGAATCGTCCGAGAGGGCGAAACCATCGATCTCACTCCCCCCTGGGAGCGTCTTACGGTGGCCGAGGCGTTCACGCTCTACGCCCCGGTCTCTCTCGAGGCGGCGATGGAGGCGGGGCGCTTCGACGAGGTGATCGCCCTTCATGTCGAGCCGAGGCTGGGGCGCACAAAGCCGACCTTTCTCTGCGACTATCCCGCGGAGCTGGCCGCCCTGGCCCGCCGCAGCCCCGGTGATCCCACCGTCGCGGAGCGTTTCGAACTCTACATCGCCGGCGTGGAGCTGGCCAACGCCTTCTCCGAACTCACCGATCCGCACGAACAGCGCGAGCGCTTCGCCCGCGAGGAAGCGGTGCGGCGGGCGGCCGGCAAGGCTCCCTATCCCTCCCCCGCGAAGTTCCTCGATGAACTCGCCTCCCTCTGCGAAGCCGCCGGCATCGCCCTCGGCGTCGACCGCCTCGTCATGCTCCTCACCGGCGCCGAAACAATCGAGGAAGTGAGCGCCTTCACCCCTGAAGATCTCTAGAGCAAGATCCGACCGATCGGTCGGATGCATTCCTGCTATTCTCCCACCCGATTCGGAAACTCCACCCGCTCTCCCTGCGGCGTGCGCAGGATCGCCGTCTCCCCGAGGCTCTCGAGGTAGTTCGGCTGAAGGGGAACCTTCCCCTTGCCCCCCGGCAGATCGACGACGTAATGGGGGATCGCCAGGCCGGAAACTCTCCCCCGCAGGGCGGCCATGAGGGAGAGGCCCCTTTCGATGCGGGTGCGAAAGTGCGCCGTCCCGCGCACCAGGTCCATGTGGTGGATGTAATAAGGGCGAATCCGCAGGCGCAGCAGGCCAGGCAGCAGCTCGGCCATCGTCTGCGGGTCGTCGTTCACCCCGCGCAGCAGCACCGTCTGGTTGCCCAGGGGGATGCCGGCGTCGGCGAGCCTTTCGCACGCTTCCTGCGCCTCGGGGGACAGCTCGCGGGGGTGATTGAAATGGGTGTTGAGAAAAAGGGGATGGCTGCGGCGCAGGACGGCGCAGAGCGCGGGGGTGATCCGCTCGGGGAGGGTCACCGGGGCGCGGCTGCCGATCCGGATGATCTGCACGTGGGGGATGCGGCGAAGGGCGCCGAGGAGTTCGTCGAGAACGTCGTCGGAAAGAAGGAGGGGGTCGCCTCCGGAGAGAAGGACGTCCTTTACGCCCGGGGTGCGGGCGATGTAGTCGATTCCAGAGCGCACCTCATCGAGAGGAAGGCGCATGGCGGCGCACCCCACCTTGCGCTTGCGGGTGCAGAAGCGGCAGTAGACGGCGCAGGCGCCGCTCGCCAGCAGCACGGCGCGGTCGGGGTAGCGGTGGATGACGGCGGGAACCGGCGAGAGCTCCTCTTCGGCCAGGGGATCGCAGAAGAGCTCGTCGGGAGCGAGCTCGGCCGGATCGGGGACACACTGACGCCAGATCGGATCGCCCACCTCGCGGATCAGCCCAAGATAATGAGGGGTGATCCGCATTGGGTAGCGCTCGGCCACTCGCCGCAGAGGCGCGGGGTCGATCCCGAAGCGCTTGGCGAGATCGGCGGGATCGGTGAGGCTGTTTTGAAGGGAGTGCTGCCAGATTTCGGTCATGGAGCCATCTGAAAAAATTCCGCGAAAAGGAAGTTAAAAAACTTAAATCTCATATGTTCGCACCACCCGTTCGCTTTGC
>JARFUG010000069.1 GCA_029289095.1 Desulfuromonadales bacterium | reverse complement strand
TTTAAGCAGGGCAACGGTCTCCATCTTCTCAGGGGCGCGGCTCTGCCAACTGCCAGGATGACGAGGATCACGGCGGCGAGGACGTTGTTCTCCAGGTCGCCGAGCAGATCGGCCACATCCTCGGCCTGGTCCTGAAGATAGGTCACCTGCAGCGCCGGGGGGAAGACGATGCGCGCCTCCTCGATGAGCCGGCGCGACCGGCGACGACATCGATGATGTTGGCGCCGCCGCGCTTGCGGATCTCGAGGGAGACCGCGGGCTGTCCATTGATGCGGGCGAAGCTCAGCGGAACCTAGAAGTTCTGGCGCACCTCGGCGAGATCGGCCACCGTGAGAACGGCGTTCCGGTCGACGGCCACCGGCGTGCTGAGCACATCCTCGATGTCGTCGATCGTTCCGGGGACCTTCACCGCCACGCGGCCGACGCCGGGATCGAGAACGCCGGCGGCCACCAACTGGTTGTTGCGCTCGATCAATCGGGCAATCCCCACCAGGACGCGCTCGGAGAAAGGCCCCGAGAGCGCCACCGTCAGGACGGGGAAGACTGGCGTCATCCGGAGGCCGGGCGCCCGCTGGGGATGTCCCGAGCCTTTTGCGAGTAGGCGACTATGCGTTAAAAATAGCACAGGAATCGGGAATCACGAGCCGTGCGGAAGGTTTGCCGGGAGGGGATGCCCTATGGGCACGGCTCTGAACTGACACTGTTCATAAAATGTCTAAAAGGAATAGCGGCTCCGTGATAGGATGTGAGAATTTTTAAATCACGAGGAATTGATGGAAGGCAAAGAGAAATTGAGCCCGGAATCGAGACAAGACAACGGACAAGCGGCGCTGCGCGAGGCAGAAGATCGCTACCGCACCCTGTTCGAGTCCATTGAGCAGGGATACTGCGTCATCGAGGTGTTCTTCGATGCCGAGAACAGACCGGTCGATTACCGCTTCCTCGAAGTCAATCGGGCTTTCGAGGCTCAGGCAGGCATTATCAATGCTGTCGGTCGGAACATGCGCGACATCGCGCCCGCCCTCGAGGATTTCTGGTATCAAATCTACGGCCAGGTCGCCCTTACCGGCGAGCCGATCCGTGCTCAGCATTCTGCAGCAGCGCTCGGCCGCCTTTTCGATGTCTACGCCTTTCGCATCGACGCACCCGAGAAGCGCCATGTGGCCGTTCTTTTCAGCGACATCACCGGACGCAGGCGGACCGAGAAGGCGCTGCAGGCGAGCGAGGAGAAGTACCGCGCTGTTTTCGAGCAGGCGGCCGTCGGCATTGGACGGGTCAGGTTCAGCGATGCGCGCTGGATCGACGTGAACGAGGCCTTCTGCAAGATGCTCGGATACGCCTCGGAAGAGATGCTCGCCACCCCCTGGCCGGACATCACCCATCCTGACGACCTGGACCTCGATCTGGTTCCTTTTCGTAAGATGGCCTCCGGCGAGCTGGACGGCTACTCGGTGGAGAAGCGCTTCATCCACAAGGAGGGCCGCCATATCTGGGCGCGCCTCACCCTTTCGCTCGTTCGCGACTTGCAGGGGCGTCCCGACTACGAAGTCGCGGTGATCGAGGACATTTCGCAGCGCAAGCTGGCGGAGCAGGCCCTGCGCGAGAGCGAGGAGCGCTTCCGCAACATGGCCGACAACGCACCGGTGATGATCTGGGTGACCGACGTCGATGGCAGGTGTACGGCTCTCAACAGGGTCTGGTACGACTTCACCGGTCAAAGTCCCGAAGAGGCATTGGGGTTCGGTTGGCTCAATGCCGTTCACCCGGACAACGCCGCTTCAGCATCTGACATTTTCCTGCGCGCCAATGCCGGCGGAGAGCCCTTTCAAATCGAATACAGGCTGCGCCGCCACGATGGCGCGTACCGCTGGTGTATCGATTCGGCGACTCCCCGGATCGGTCCAGGGGGCGAGTTTCTCGGTTTCGTCGGTTCGGTCCTCGACATTCACGACCTCAAGCTGGCAGAGAAAGCCGAGAGGGAAAGGGAGCTCTTCTATCGCCAGATGCTTGATTCGATTCCAGGGATGGTCTTTACCGGCATGCCGGACGGCTGCTGCGATTTCGTCAGCCAGCAGTGGATCGATTTCACGGGGGTGCCGGCACAGGCGCTGCTGGGCGACGGGTGGATCAACCTGCTGCATTCCGAAGATCGATCGAGGGCGTTCGCTGCCTGGCAAGAAGCGGTAAATGACCGCGCTCCCTACGATCTGGAATATCGCGTTCAGCGACACGATGGAGAGTACGAATGGTTCAAGGTGCACGGGCGCCCGATTCGAAACGAAGCGGGACAGATCGTGCGCTGGTTCGGTGTGGCGCTGAACATCGACCAGCTCTTTCGGGCGAAAGAGGAACTGCGGGAAGCCAAAGGGGCCGCCGAAGAAGCCAGTCGGGCCAAGAGCGAGTTTCTGGCCAACATGAGCCACGAAATCCGCACGCCGATGACCGTCTTCATGGCCGCTGTCGAGCACCTGCTGCAGATCGACCGCAACCCCGAACGCCGTCAGCTTCTGACCATGGCCGATCAGTCGGCCGCCCGCCTGCGCGCTCTTATTGACGACATTCTCGACTTCTCGCGCATCGAGGCGCGCAAAGTCGATATCGAGGAGATCCCCTTCGACCTTCGGCGCTGCGTGCGCGAGTCAACAGAGATATTCGACCTCTCGGCTCACCAGAAAAACCTTCGCCTCGAAACCATAGTGGAGGCGACCGTCCCCGACAAGGTGATCGGCGATCCTGATCGTTTGGCCCAGGTCCTCGTCAATCTTGTCGGTAATGCCGTCAAGTTTACCCGCGAGGGGGAGATCCGTGTCGGCGTGCAGGTGCGTACCGGGCAACTCGTCTTTTCGGTGATCGACACCGGAATCGGCATCCCCGAAGAAAAACGAGAGCTGATTTTCGACAGCTTCAGCCAGGCCGACTCATCCTTTACCCGCAGTTTCGGCGGCAGCGGTCTGGGGCTGGCGATCTCGAAAGGGCTGGTCGAACTGATGGGTGGAGAGATTCGCGTGGAGAGCCGGGAGGAGGAAGGGAGCGTCTTCACCTTCACCCTCCCGCTCAGAAAGGCCGATCCGCAAAGCGCAGCGGCCGCCGACTCGTCGAGAGCCAAGGAGAAGTTTGTCGCCGCCCGCATCCTGCTCGCCGAAGACGAGCCGATGATCCGGGAGATGATCACTGAAATGCTGGCCCGAAAAGGGTTTCACGTCGACATTGCCGAGAGCGGACGGGATGCCGTGGAGAAATGGAGGGATGGGGGTTACGATCTCATTCTCATGGACCTTCAGATGCCTCAGGTGAATGGTCTGGACGCCACTCGATCGATCCGTGCGGCGGAGGCCGAGGGGAAAAAACGAACCTGCATCATCGGCCTGACCGCCCATGCCAGGCGCGAGATCATCAACGAGTGCATGGAGGTGGGGATGGACCGGGTGCTGACGAAGCCCCTTCAGATAAGCGATCTCTATGCCGCCATTGAGGAAAGCCTCTGCAGTTAGATGGATTGTCAGTCTGAGCGGGGAAGTCGGGGATGAGCGGCATCTATCGCATTCGACCCGATGCAGCATCCCTCCTTCTCTGCCAATGACCGGCAGTCTGGAAATTTATTGATTCTCTTATATTGGAGTTGCTTTTCGAAACCGCTCTGTGATAGGGTCATTCAACTAAAGCAGTGTGTGTACAATTCAAGTTGCCCGTTCGATTGGCACGGCGTCAATCAGGAAATCACACAATCTCTTCGGTTGTGTTTTTTTATTTTTCGCGGCTCCAATGGAATTGCACCACCAAGACGATTCCTTCAGGGAATCAGAGGATCTGGAAAATGGCTCAAGGTACAGTCAAGTGGTTCAACGATGCGAAAGGTTTCGGTTTCATCGAGCAGGACAACGGACCTGACGTGTTCGTTCACTTCTCCGCGGTTCAGGGTGACGGCTTCAAGTCCCTCGCCGAAGGCGACCGCGTGAGCTTCGATGTCACTCAGGGGCAAAAAGGCCCGCAATCTTCCAACGTCCGGAAGATCTAGACTCGATCTTGCAGTCCGGACACCGGACGCAAGGAGTGTCTCCGAACTACTGAAAGGCCCCGCCGTGAGGTGGGGCCTTTCAGTTTGAAGCACGGCAGAAAGAAATACCGGCTCCCGTGCCGACCCCTGCAAGGTCCTGCTCCCGACCCTCCTCCGGAGCCTTCCTCTGCGTTCGCTTCCGATGATGCGCTTTTCTCTGCGGCACGGATGTGATTCGATCCACAGCAGGTGCAAACTCATTACACCCGGCAGAAGAGATGTCCCTCCAGGCGCAACATAACAGGCGATCCGTTTATCTTCTTTCGGCAGGACATCTGGTCACCGACCTCAATCAGGGGGCGATTCCTGCAATGCTGCCCTTCCTGATTGCCAGGCACGACATGACCTACGCCGCCGCCGCAGGACTTCTCTTCGCCGCCAATATCACCTCGACGATCGCTCAGCCGATATTCGGCCACATGGCTGACCGGATCTCCACAAGGTGGATGCTTCCGCTTTCATTGCTGCTGGCAGGTTTGGGCGTCGCCATGATCGGAATGACTGAGAGCTACAACCTGAAACTGCTGCTGGCGGGAATCACCGGGGTCGGCATTGCGTCCTACCATCCTGAAGCCGCACGCCGCACCAATTTGCTGGCTGGTGATAAAAAGGCAGCGGCAATGAGCATTTTCGGAATCGGCGGAGCACTGGGGTTTGCCATCGGGCCACTTTATATCACCTTTGCACTTCTCTGGCTTGATCTTCCAGGCACCCTGTTGCTGCTGGCTCCCGTAAGCCTGGTCGCGGTTTTGCTGGCTAAATATCTGCCCGGCATCCAGGCAGCGACAGGATTGGATGTCAAGAAGGGCGGACGTGAACATCTACAGGATGCGTGGAGACCTTTTGCGCTTCTTTCGTTATCCGTAATGGCCCGCTCCGTCTTTTTTTTCGGGATGCTCACATTCATCCCTCTGTACTGGGTTCATGTGCTTGGACAGACAGAGGCCGCAGGCGGTGTAGCTCTTTCAGTGATGACGATTGCGGGTGTTTTTGGAATCCTGTTCGGGGGCCGCATGGCCGACCGTATCGGCAACACCCGCGTCTTGCTTGCCGGATTTTCCACACTGACCCCGCTCACTCTTTTGCTCGTCTGGATGGGGACCCCGGTCTCGGCTCTCTTCGTCGTGATGCCGCTCGGATTTGCTCTGATGACAACCTATGCACCCGCCATTGTCCTCGCTCAAAAGTATCTGCCAAACCACATCGGGTTTTCATCCGGAATCACTTTGGGCATCGCAGTCGCGGCAGGCGGCATCGCGGCGCCATTTCTCGGTCGCGCGGCAGATGTCTACGGTATTGCAACTATTTTCACAGCGATGGCCTTTCTTCCCGTTATCAATATGCTCATCATCTATTTCCTTCCGGAACCAACGGTCGAGCGCAGACCGATGGATAGCGATCGATAGCGCCTTGCCGGATGATCAGCCGGTATTCAGGATGAGGGAGCGAAGGGGCTTGTCGCAGGCGGCCGGCTGAAGGGGGCTGCGCAGAGGTGGCAACGTGAGCAGCAAAGAGCGATATTGTCAGCATCCATGGCTATACCGGCCCTGACATTGCGAATCCCTTTCATGGTCCCCAAAGTGATCATCACCAGCACGAGTACGATGAGCAATCCCTGTCCAAATCCGAACATGGTCTGTCTCTTCTCAGGGTCACAATGCGCCAGGGTCTATCGATCGTGATTCTTGGGAAAACCCTGAACCACGTTCTCGGAGGAGGGGTCGCCGGCGTATCCCGTGCGCAGACGCAATGCCTCCCGAGGGCAGAACTCCACACACAAGCCGCAGGCGTGGCAGAGTTCGGACTGAAAGAGGAGACTTCGCTCCTGTCCCCTCTTCAGAGCCCCTGTCGGGCACATCGAAACGCAGGCTCGGCACCCCTTGCAGGAGTCGTTGCCGTGAAGATCGAAATAAAAAGAGCTCTTCAGTTCGCCGGCCACATCCGGTCGGCTCCGGAGGATGCGGTTCAGAAGGCGGCGTTTGAACGGGAGGTTCTTCCCCCCGAGATCATTGGAGCCGCCGTCGGAATCGAGGTGATGGAGAAAGCGGACCGTCTCCTCCCTGGCGCTGCGTCCCCAGAAGGCGAATAGATCGCGACGGCCCAGAGTGCGGGACTTGAACGACATGTCCATCCCCTGCTCGACGAGACGGACTCTCCCCCGGCAGGAGGGGATGAGCCGTTCCAGATCGTGATGGATCGTTCGCAGGGCCGGAAGCATCCCACCGGAAGGGCAGTCCGCGCAGGCGCGAAGATTGAGCTGCACCGGATGGGGGAGCAGAAGCGCCAGAGCGAGCAGGTGCTCATGGCTGAATGAACCGAAACAGCCGACGAAAGCATTCCCCTGAAGGTTTTCCTTTCGACGGCACGCCACCGTCGGCTGGGGGAGAGGGGCAAGTTCTTCGAGGAGTCGGAAAAAATCGTTGTGTTTTGGAGCAATCGCTTCCGAGGGGCAGGCAACGGTGCACCGGAGGCACTCTGTACACCGGCGCTGGTCGATGATGACCTCGGCGCCCTCCAGGGTGATCGCCTGCGAGGAGCAGGAGTCGAGACATTCGCTGCAGCGGTTCTGCTTGAAGCGGCGACGCAGGCAGCGTGACGGCTGGCATCTCAGAGGGGTTCCGATTCTGCCGAGGGTTTCGGTGATGCGAAGGGGGATCATGGCGCGACCGCTCAGCCGTTTACCCTAAGGGGCTCGGGAACCTTTTCCAGCCAGCCCTCGTCCTCGATGAAGAGATGCAGGCATTTCGCCAATTGGCGGTAGAATTCGCTCGTCGTGTTCTCGATGATGTTTTCGGTGAAAGGGGGTATCCACTTCGTCAGGAAACGATCACGGAAATCGGCATGAGCGTTGAGCAGACGCCCCGCCTCCTCGATCTCTCCTTTCCGCAGCGCCTTCACCTGTTGAAAGATCAGAAAGTATTGGAATTCCAGCTCCACGCTGACGTGGTCTGGCGCCTCCCGGAAGTGCTCGTCCATCTCTACGCCGTGCTCACGGTAGATGCGCAGCGCTTCCAGAGTGCTATTCCCCATCAGAAGACGCTCCTCATCGAGGTAGCAGGAGCCATACGGGGGAGCGACCAGCCGGTTGGGCCCGAGAAAGAGGCGGGCATATTCGACCAACAACTCTTCCTCAGTCGATGAGACACAAAGATCTTCAAGGCGTGCTGCCGCCTGCGCAGCCGAAGGGGAAACGCCTGAGAGTGCAGTGACGAGGTTGGCAAAGAGGTTCGCCTGAAGAAAGACATCTTTCTGGGGTTCGTAGAAACAGCTCGCCAGCAGGCGATAGCTGTCTGCGCGCTGCAGTTCGTGTCCGGCAAAAGCGTCGAGCATGTGAGTTTCCTTCCTCGGTAGAGGCACTGTCGCAGAGAGTATCCTGAATCGTGACTCCTCACTCATCACCCCTCCCCTGTCGTTTAAATAGGCGGAGCGGCTTGAGACCGCTCCGCCTTGGATCGGGTTACTTTCGGGCGCTGAAGCTGCGGATGTAGAAGACATTGGGCTGGGTGCCGCTGCCCGGCTTTGCGGTCTTGCCCTTGTTGTCCGCGAGAACGACCACGGAGTTTCTGTTTTCCGCCAGCAGCTTGCTCACGGCGCTGTTCTTATCGTCGAGGTCGCCGAAGACGCGCGCCTGCGAGGGGCAGACCTGTGTGCAGTAGGGGTTCTGGCCCGATGCGACGAGGTGTTCGCAGAAGATGCACTTCTCGGCCTTCTCCTTGGCGCGCACCGAGTTGTAGTCGGGGTGGGCGTGCATGGTGCGGTGAGGGGGAGTGCGCCCCGCCTTCTTGGCGATCTCGGCCCCCGACGTGGTAATCCCCTTGATCAGCTCATTGGGATTTCTGTAGCGGGCATGGGGCTCGGCGTCATGGCTGTTCATGCTGATGACGCTGTACCTGGCGGCCTTGTCGTCATCCATGTTCGAGCTGTAGGGGCATGCCTGCTGGCACATGCCGCAGCCGATACAGCGCTCCTCATTGTGCAGCGTGATGCCGTTCTCACTTTTGTACATCGCCGTCGGGGAGACGGGACAGGCGCCGATGCAGGGGGAATCCGAACAGTGGTTGCACAGGGTCGGATACATCGTGTATTTGGCGTTCGGATATTTCCCCTCGATTTTCTCGCAGAAGTCTGCCCAGTTGAAGGTCTGCCCGTCGTGGGCGTCGTCGGTGTTGTTCTGGGTCTTGCACCCGACGCCGCAGGCGCCGCATCCGGCACACTTGAGCAGGTCGATTACCATTCCGTATTTAGCCATTATTCAATCCTCCCAGTCTCTCAGACCTTGGTGATCTTGACGCCGGTGAAACCGCCGTTGCGGGCTGAGGAGCCGCTGAGGCGATCGTAGTCGTCGACCATGATTTCGTTGAAGTTGGCGCCGCGCGGTTCGAACTTGGCGTAATCCTTCGTGCCGACGCTCCCGTAGGCCCAGTGCCCCTGGCCGTAGCATTTGGCCGCGGTGCCGGGACGGATCCCTTCCCAGAGGCGGGCACGCACGGTGAGGCTTCCGACGACGCTGGTGACCTTGACCATGTCCCCATCCTTGATTCCAAGCTTCTGGGCGTCGGCCGGGTTGATCTGGACCACGTCGTCGAAGTTCACATCTCCCGGGTCGCACTTCTTGAAGGCGTGATACCAGGTGAGATTGGCGCTGCGCCCTTCGCGGTTGAGGCGCGACTTCATGTCGACCAGGTCGAAGGGGTACTCCGTGCGGGAGCCGTGGCGAAGCTGCGTCTCGTAATGGGGGACGAAGGCCTTCTCGCCCCGGGCCTCGTAGTTGGTGACGGTGAGGATGTCGTCGACAGTCGTGTTGTGCTTCTCGGCATGCTCGGTGAGCGCCTTCTTCAGCGTTTCGCTGTAGAACTCGAACTTCTTGGTCGCCGTCGGGAAGTTCCCCTCCTCGGGGGTCCCCCATTTCTTGCGGAACTCGAAGCGAGGGGAGTTCACCACCCCTTTTTTGCGGAAATCTTCCCAGCCGGAGGGCTTGTCTCCCTTGTAGTCCTTGTTCTCCGCCGGATCCCAGGCCTTCTGGCTGCGGATCTTGGTGGCGTAGATGGCGAATTCCAGGCCGTCAGTCGGCTTCTTGCCGGTTTCCGGGTCCTTGTATTCGTTATGGAGCCAGTCGTAGACGTTGGGGAAACCCTTGTCGCGAAGCTTTTCGGCAAGAAGCCAGACGAACTCCGTCTCGGCGCCCCTCACGTCGAACATGCGCTCCACCACCGGTTGCTGAATGGAGATGTGTCCGTAGAGGTTGGCCTTGCTGCGCACGATCGCCCAGTCTTCGGTGTGATGAAGCGCCGAAGGCAGGACGATGTCGGCGAACTGGGTCATCTCCGAAACCATCGGGACGACGTGGACGAAGAAGGGGACTTTGGCCATCGCCTTGTCCCAGCGGCCGGTTTCCATGGTGGAGAAGTTGTAGTTGACGAAGTACCCGATGGCGACCTTGATGTCGTAGGGGTCTTCGGCCAGGATCGCGTTGGCGACGTTGTTGGCGGAGACGCCGCTGCCGGGTCTGCCGGAGGCCAGATTGGGGAATGTCTTGTATCCGCGCTGGTCGATCTTCTTGTTCTTGGCGCCGGCTTTGGCGAGGTCGTCCTGGTAGGCGTCGAATTTCGGATAGCTGCTGCTTGGGGCGCTCATCCCCGTGACCAGCCCCCCCTCGTTGTCGGTGGCGCCGACCAGGCCGTTGAGGGCGTGCATCGCCAAGGCGGAGTAGGTGCCGCGGGGCTGCATGTTGGGGCCGAACCAGATAGCGCAGTTCGGGGCGGCCTTGGCGAAGCCGCGGGCGACGCGCTCGATCTGGTTCCTGTCGAGCCCTGTCTCCTTGGCCGCCCAGGCGGCGTCCTTGTCCTTGAGCTCGAGGTTCCACCACTTCACGAGGCCGTATGAATGTTTCTCGTTGAAATCCTCTTCCTTGACCTCGCGCCCTTTGCGGAACTTGTTCTTGCCGTCCTTGAAGTCGCCGACGAATTCCTTGTTCCACAACCCCTCGGTGAGGATCACGTGGGCCATGGCGACGCCCAGTGCTCCGTCGGTGGCGGGCTTGATCGGCATCCACTCATGGGCCTTGGCGGCGGTGTTGCTCATGCGCGGATCGATGGCGACGACGGTTCCCTCGCTCAGCAGGCGCTGAAATTTGGTCACGGCGTTGGGGATCTGGCGGTTGGAGGAGAGGGGGTCGCAGGCCCAGGTGATGAGATACTTCATCTTGTCGAGATCGTAGTCGGAGTAACCCCAAAAACCTTCGGTGAAGAAGCGCCCCATCTTCTCCACCTCGGCACAGATGGAGCTGTGCGAGATGTTGTTTGGCGAGCCGAGCATCTTGGTGAGATTATCGTAGAGGATGGTGTTGTGGTCCGAATAGCGGCCGCGCATGAGGAGGTACTTGTGCGTCTCGTTGTTCCTGCGCAGTTCGATGAGCTTGTCGGCGATGGTGTCGACGGCTTCGTCCCAGGAAATGGGGACGAACTTCGGATCGATCCCGCGTCCTTTCTGGGGGTTGGTGCGCTTCATGGGGGTCTTGATGCGGTCGGGATCGTAGGTCTGCTGCAGCAGCAGGTGGCCGCGCACGCAGACGTAGCCGCCGTTGGCCTTGCTGAGCTGGTTGCCCCGGACCTTTACCGCGCGACCTTCCTGTACGAAGATTTCGATGGGGCACCAGGTGGTGCACCCCTGGCAGGTGGAGGGAATCCACTCGCCGGCCGCCTCACCCATGGCCTTTTTCTTCGGGGCGGTTGTCTGGGCGAAAGCGTTCAGGCTTGGGCCGCCGATGACGGCGACGGCGCCCGCTGCCGCACTGACTTTCAGAAAATCCCTGCGTTTGATCTTCATCCATACCTCCTTCGATGATGTTGCTCTTGACGGATTTCAGCCTTCTTATCGTGTGGGAACGCTGCGGGCGAAAATTCCGCCCCCGCGATTTGCACGATCGTTGATTGTCCGCATGGAACGGAGAGTCAGAGGCTGTAGAGCAATCGGAGTGCCAAACGCTATCTGCTTGATTTCTAAACAGAAATATTCACACCGCCAGCAAGGAAGTGTTACCTGGATTCAGCCCGGGAAAGAGATGGAGATAAAAAAATGAAATGAATCAGCAGCTTGTCTTGAATTGTATACAGTGTTACGGAGAGGTAGCGGTGGGAAGGAGATCCGGCCGCGGTCAACCGGAGAGCTTCTCCCAAAGACCCTTGCGGGAGATGCCGAGGCGGCGCGCGGCGGCGGTGCGGTTTCCCCCCTCCTCTTCGAGAACGCGGTGGATGAAGCGCTCCTCGAAGTCGCGCAGCGCCTCACGAAGGGGGAGCTCGGTCCGGAAACAGTGGATCACATCGCTGCCGGACTCGGTGCTTCGGCGGATCTCGGGGGGAAGTCTAGCGGGAGAGAGTTCTTCGCCACCGGAGAGGATCTGCAGACGCTCCACCAGGTTCTCCAGTTCGCGGATGTTGCCGGGAAAGGAGTACCCCTGGAGAGCTTCCACCGCTTCAGGAGTGAAGCGCACGGGGGGACGATCGTATTCCGCAGCGAAGCGCGAGACGAAATGGGCGAGAAGAAGGGGGATGTCTTCCCTTCGCTGACGAAGCGGCGGGAGCAGCAGGGGGATGACGTTGAGGCGGTAGAAGAAATCCTCGCGGATGGCGCCCTTTTCCCGCAGCTCTTCAAGAGATTGATGCGTAGCGGCAATGAGACGGAAATCGGCCTGGATGCTCGACTCATTCCCCAGGCGCCGGACGCGGCGATCCTGCAGCACGCGCAGAAGCTTGACCTGCATCCCCTGGGAGATCTCACCGATCTCGTCGAGAAAAAGGGTTCCCCCGTGGGCCTGTTCCAGGTAGCCGCGGTGAGTGCGCTCCGCGCCGGTGAAGGCCCCCTTCTCGTAGCCGAAGAGCTCGGCTTCCAGCAGGTTTTCCGGGATCGCTCCGCAGTTGACCTTGACCAGCGCCCCATGGCGGCGGGGGCTGTGGTCGTGGATGAAGTCGGCCGCCAACTCCTTCCCCGTCCCGCTCTCACCCTGGATGAGGACGGTGGCGGGGGTCGAGGCGACATATTCCGCCGTCTTGAGAAAGTGTCTCAGGGCGGCGCTGCGTCCGATCATCCCTCCCGATGCGCCGTCGCGCAACTGGCGGTTCTCCCGCTCGAGTCTGCGAAAGTGCAGAAGTCGGTCGAGCTTGAGCAGGAGCAGTTCCATGCGGAAGGGTTTGGCCAGGTAATCGTAGGCGCCGCGGCGCATCGCCTCCACGGCCGCCTCGATGGTCGCCTGTCCGGTCATGAGCAGAACGGTGCACAGAGGCTGGCGGGTCTGGATCAGGTCAAGCAGGGCGAGACCGTCGATATCCGGAAGGCGGATGTCGACGACCGCCACGGTGAACTCCTGGTTCGAGAGCGCTTCTGCGGCCTCCTGTCCCGTCTCGGCGGCGAATACGGCGTACCCTTTGTCCGACAGGACCTCGGAGACCATTTCCCGGTGGACCTGTTCGTCCTCGACCAGAAGGATGTGGTTATCCACGCGATTTCTCCAGGGGAAGTTTCAGGATGAAGAGAGCTCCCTCTCCATCGCCCGCCTGAAGTTCGAGATGGCCGCCGTGCGCCTCTGCGATGCTGCGGGAGATGGCGAGCCCCATTCCGGAGCCTTTCCCCGATCCCTTGGTGGTGAAGAACGGCTCGAAGATGCGCTCGGCGATGTCGGGGGGAACCCCCGGTCCGCTGTCGCGTACCGACAGGCAGTACCATCCCTCGCGCTTGAAAGCCCGCATTTCGATCCGCCCCTGGTCGCCTCCGGCATCGATGCCGTTGAGGATCAGGTTGAGGACGACCTGGTGGATCTTGTCCTTGTCGAGGCGGACGCGGATCGGGGGACAGAGGTTCTTCGCTTCAAGGCGGTACCCGCGGTCCTTGACTGCCATCTTCGCAAAGAGCTGCAGTTCCAGGAAAAACTCACCGCTGTCGACGTGCTCCATCTCCATCGCGCCGGAGCGCGAGAGATCGAGGAGCTGGCCGACAATGCGCCCGATGCGCTCGACGCTCTGCTCGACGAGCTTGACGTAGCGCTTTACCGGCTCGCCGCCGCGCTGTTCGATCTGAAAAAGGGCCGCCTGGATCCCCGCCAGCGGGTTGTTCACCTCGTGGGCGACGCCTGAGACGATCTTGCCGACGGCGGCGATCCTCTCATTCTCGATCATCCAGGCGACGGACGCTTCGCGTTCGGCTTCGCTGCGACGCAGGCGGTCGATCATCTGACTGAAGCTCTTCTGAAGCAGACCGATTTCATCCCGCCGTGCTGTTGCCGGAAAATACTCCAGAGCCCCTTCGTTGACCCGCTCCATCTGACCGGACAGGGCGACGAGGGGACCGGAGAGCCCCCGTCCGACCAGGTAGAAGAGCGCCAGCGCGATGAGGGAGAACCCGGCGGAAAAAAGGATGATCTGTGTCCCCAGCGTTCTGAGTTCCTGATGCAGAGAGCCGAGCGGAACGCCGATGCACAGGCATCCCCATCGTTTTCCGGCGATGGCCAGCGGGATCGCCATGTCGAAAGCGGCTTCTCCTTCGTACATGACCTTCCTTTTTGCGAATCCGGTTCCCTTGAGATCGGCCTGGACGTAGGGATCGTCGTAGATCTTGCCGTACTCGGCATATCGGTTGTGGGCCATGACGCGACCGTCGGTGTCGAGAACCACGGCATACAAGGGGGTCAGCAGATCATTGGCCATGATGTCGGCGACGAAGTTGTCGAGGAGGCCCCCTTCGCTGACGATCCCGAGTTCTTCGTAGAGCAGGGCATTGATGATGGGGATCGCCATGGCCGAAACGAGGATCTCCCCTTTTTGCGAGAGTCGCTCGTAGAGAAAATCCCTCTCCCGCTTCCACGTCCAGACTCCCCAGGTGGATGAAAAAAGGAGCGTCAGCAGGACCGCCAGCGCCATGAAGCGGGTGCGCAGGCTGATGAAGTGGATCAGTGACATTTGACTCCGCACCCTTCGGGAATCGCCTCCATCATCCGGTAGATGGGGGCGTAGTCGGCCTCGCTCGCTTCGACGAAGCCGTACCGGAATTCGGGATCCCAATTGCTTAAGAGCTGACGGTGATTGGGACGGTTGGGGTTAAGGGCGAGGAGTGCTGTTTTAATCGATTCGGCCAGTTCCGGCGGCGTATCGGAGTGGACGACGATCGGCACCGATGGGATGGCCTCGGAAATGACGAGAAAGCGCAGGCCGTGTTCCTTGTAGCGAAAGGCGACCACATCCTTGACGGCTCCGGCATCGACCCGCCCTTTGAGGACCGCCTTGGCCACAGCGTCGTGGGAATCGAGATTGACGTAGCTGCTGAAGTCGAAAAGGGAGATCCCCTCCTGGAAGAGGAGATAACGGGGGATGAGGTTGCCGGAGGTCGAGTGGTGGGAGCTGAAGGCGAAGCTCTTGCCTCTCAGGTCCTGAACGGTGCGGATGGGGCTGTCCTTGCGCACGATGATGATGCTGGTGTAGAAGGGCTGTCCCACTTCGTTGAGAGGTTTGAGGATGGGGATCACGCCGAAGGACTCCTGCGCCTCGATGCAGGTGACCCCCCCGAGAGAGGCGACCGGCGTCTCTCCGCTGTGCAGGAGTTTAACTGTCTCGGTGTAATCGCGCGACAGCTTCAGCTCGAAACGGTACGGGGTGTTCTCCGTCAGGTAATCCATCATCGGCTGGTAGGAGTGATACATGATCATCGGATTGTAGCGGGGGATGATGCCGAAATAGATCACGGGCTTCTCCTCCGGAGGCTGGGCGGCGAAGGGAGCCGGCAGGAGAAAAACGGCCGCGGCAAAGAGAGAAACGATCAGGCCCCCGATTCTGACCATGAGGCAGCTCCTTCAGGTGGAGAGGAAGAGATTTCTTGACCTGATCCGCTTATGCGGATATGTTTAGAGACATGAAAGCGACCGCACGCACCTTTAAAGCCCTTTCCGACGAAACGCGCCTGCGCATCCTCGCGCTCCTCTCCAGGGGAGAGTTGTGCGTCTGCGACCTGATGGCGATCCTCGATCTCCCCCAGTCGACTGTGTCGCGTCATCTGGCCACCCTGCGTCACGCGGAACTCGTCGAAGACCGCCGACAGGGGGTCTGGATGTATTACCATCTTACCGGAAGCGACCCCCTGCATCGGGATCTGCTCGAACTGATCGAGAAGCATGTGGCCGATCTCCCCCAGGCGGAGCTGGACCGCGAGGCGCTGGCCGGTTTTCAGGCCCAGGGGAAGGCCTGCGGCTGAATTTTTTTGCTCGATAAATCCGCCCATGCGGATACTATAAGTGAATTGGGGAGGCAAAGTGAAGAAGAAAGTTCTCTTCCTCTGCACAGGCAACTCGTGCCGCAGCCAGATGGCCGACGGGATCGTCAATCACGACTTTGCGGACAGCCTCGAGGCGTTCTCCGCCGGCGCCGACCCGCAGGGGCTCAACCCCAGGGCGGTGCAGGTGATGGCCGAGATCGGCATCGACATCAGCGCCAACAGCTCGGACCACGTCGGCAAATACGACGGAGAATCGTTCGATTATGTCATCACTGTGTGCGGCGACGCCAACGAAAAATGCCCCCTCTTCTTCGGCGGGGTGAAGCGGCTGCATATGGGATTTCCCGACCCGCCGAAGGGGGGAGACGACGAAGAGGCGCTGCTGGAGATCTACCGGGGGCTGCGAGATGAGATGCGCAGGCAACTGGGGGAGTTTTTCCGTGATGATAGCTGAAAAGGCAAAACCGGCCTCACGCGACGGCGCGACGACGCGACGTTAAAATCCAAACCCGAAAAGCAACAAAGGCTAAAAAGCTTACCGCCGAGACGCCTTTGAAAACCGAATTTGCCTTTTGCTTCTCGTCGCGTCGTTGCGTCGTCGCGTGAGAACGCCTTAGGTGTTGATTTTGAACAAAGGATTTTCCACGGGAGAGAAAACTGCGCGACGAGATTCGGCGGCAGTTGGGGGAGTTTTTCCGTGATGATAGCTGAAAAGGCAAAACCGGCCTCACGCGACGGCGCGACGACGCGACGTTAAAATCCAAACCCGAAAAGCAACAAAGGCTAAAAAGCTTACCGCCGAGACGCCTTTGAAAACCGAATTTGCCTTTTGCTTCTCGTCGCGTCGTTGCGTCGTCGCGTGAGAATGCCTTGGATGTTGTTTTGAACAAAGGATTTCCACGGGAGATTAAGCATGAGCATCCGCATCGGCATCAACGGCTTCGGCCGCATGGGGCGGCTGGCGCTGCGCGCCGCCTGGGATTGGCCCGAGCTCGATATCGTTCATATCAACGAAGTGAAGGGGGGCGCCGAGTGCGCGGCGCATCTGCTGGAGTTCGATTCGATCCATGGGCGCTGGAGCCGCGACATCGGTTTCGAAGAGAACGCCCTTTGCATAGAAGGAAAGAAGGTCGGCTTCAGCGAGCATAAAAGCCCCGGCGAGGTTCCGTGGGGAGATCTAGGCGTCGACCTCGTCATCGAGTCCTCCGGGAAATTCCGCACGACCGAGCTTCTGAACCCCTATTTCGAGCGCGGAGTGAAGAAGGTGATCGTCGCCGCCCCGGTGAAGGAAGGGGCGCTCAACGTCGTCATGGGGGTGAACGACGATCTCTACGATCCTGCCGAGCACCATCTGCTCACCGCCGCCTCGTGCACCACCAACTGCCTGGCGCCCGTCGTCAAGGTTCTGCACGAGAAGATCGGCATCGAGCACGGGGTGATCACGACGATCCACGACGCCACCAATACCCAGGTCATCATCGACGCCCCCCACAAGGACCTGCGCCGGGCGCGGGCCGCCGGGATGTCCCTCATCCCCACCACCACCGGCTCGGCCACCGCCATCACCCTGATCTACCCCGAGCTCAAGGGGAAGCTCAACGGCCACGCGGTGCGGGTGCCGCTTCTGACCGGCTCCATCACGGATGCCGTCTTCGAGATGAAGCGGGAAGTGAGCGCCGGGGAGGTCAATAATCTTTTCCGGGAGGCGTCCGAGACCTACCTGAAGGGAATCCTCGGCATCGAGGAGCGGCCGCTGGTCTCCATCGACTTCAAGAGCGACCCCCGCTCCGCCATCGTCGACGCCCCCTCCACCATGGTCGTCGACGGCACCCAGCTCAAGGTCTTCGCCTGGTACGACAACGAGATGGGGTACGTGCACCGGATGATGGAGCTGGCGA
>JARFUG010000068.1:2391-17537 GCA_029289095.1 Desulfuromonadales bacterium | reverse complement strand
AAAGGATAGTTCAACCCGACGAAAACAGCCTCTCCATCCCGGCCGAAGCCGATGTCGACCCGGCCGACGATGTTGGGGCGGACAACGGCGCGGAAGCCGATTCCTGGATTCACCTCGAAATGGTTCCAGGTGAGGTCCCCCGGCGACCCCGTCACAGCGCCGATGTCGACGAAGGGGGCGATCTCCCAGTCGGCCAGGACGTTGAAGACCTCCCATCGAAAAAGCCGAAGGCGTTGCTCCAGATTGAGCAGAAGGGAGCTGCTGTCGATGAAGCGGTTGCGCCCGAAACCGCGCAGGGTGGTTTCCCCACCCAGTATGCTGCGCTCCAGGAAGGGGACATCGTCACCCGGAACATGACTGAAGGCGAATCGTCCGACGGATATGAATCGATCGTTGGCGAGGGGGAGATACCCCTTGAGTTCGACCATGGTGCGGAGGTAATCGGCGCTGCTGCCGAGAGCCTCCAGGCTCATTTCGATACCGGCCCGTGCGAACACCCCCCTCGTCGGCATCTCCGGGGAGTCCAGCGTGCTGTAGACGAGGGCCAGTCCCTGTGCGTGCGCGGTGTACCCCTCGATTCCGGGCGCCTCGGCCGGAGAAAAGGCGTCCCGGATGAAGGGGAGGGCGCCCACAGCCCCCTGCCGGATATCCACCTCCTCCAGACGTTGGCTGAAAACAATCTGCAGGTGGGGGACGATCTCGTAGCCGAGCGAAAGGCGAGCGCCGATCCTGCGGTCGGCGAAGTTGCTTTCGGGTCCTTCCAGCGCCTCCGATCCGAAGCCGAAGAACCGGGCTGAGCCGTCGGCGAACCGGAAGACGAAGGCATCGATATGCAGCCTTCCCGCGAGCAGGGTGCGGTCGCTGATGCGGAAATCGTAGTTTTCGTTCACTTCCGACGATTTCGAGAGATAGACGTCCCAGTTGCGCTCGGGCCTCGGGAAAAAAGCGCCGTACAGGGAGCCGGTCAGGCCGAAATTCTCGTTGTAGTTGAGCTGGCCGGCGACCAGGGTGTTCACCTCGTCGCGCACGTCGTGCAGAAGAAAAGCGACCAGGCCTCCGAACGTATCGCCCTCGTTGGGGCTCGTGGCGAAGACGGGGAGGGGAATGGTCGCGACCCTGACCGGATCGGGAGACGTCTCGCTGGTCAGGGGGGGCGGAAGTCGGTCTCTCGGCACGTGGGTGGTGCAGGCGCCTAACAAACCGCAGGCCAGAAGAAGGAAGATTGGCCACCGCATCTCCGCATCCCCGCAATGTCTCGCCGGCTTCGTCAGGGGCAGTAACCGTTAACCCGAAACCAGGCGATCGCGTCGCGCAAAGCCTCCTCCGCCGGGCGAGGGTGGAATCCGAGTTCACGTTTTGCCTTTTCGCAGCGAAAGAACATGTATTTTCTCGACATGCGCACCCCGTCAAGGGTCACCCGAGGTTCCTTCCCCTCGCTGAATCGGGCGATCGTTTCGGACATCCAGGCGACTGGCAGGACCAGTGCGTGAGGGAGGCGCAGCCGAGGCGGCGTCTGGCCGACCATCGAGGCGATGGCCTGCAGGATCTCTCTCAGCGTGAGGTTCTCCCCGCCCAGGATGTAGTTTTCTCCCACCTTCCCCCTCTCGCAGGCGAGCAGGTGTCCCTCGGCCACATCGTCGACGTGCACGAGGTTCAGGCCGGTATCGACGTAGGCGGGGATGCGGCCAGAAACGCCGTCGATAATCATCCGGCCCGTGGGTGTCGGTTTCACATCGCAGGGACCTACCGGGGTTGAGGGACTGACGATGACCGCCGGCAATCCCGCCTCCGCGACAAGCCTGCGCACCTGCGCCTCGGCCAGAAACTTCGATCTCTTGTAGTGTCCGATCATCTGCGCCAGAGTGGCGGTTGAATCTTCATCGGCAGGTCGCCCGTCGCCGGCGCCCCCCAGGGTCGCGACGCTGCTCGTGTAGACGATCCTGGCGACCCCTTCGGCCAGAGCGGACCGCATGAGATTGCACGTCCCCTCCACGTTGGCCGCGTACATCGGTTCGGGTCTCGGGACCCAGAGCCTGTAATCGGCCGCCACATGGAAGAGGGTGCGGCATCCCCGCAGCGCACGGGCCAGGGAGTGCGGGTCGGTCAGGTCCCCGGTCACCTGCTCGACGGGGAAATCCTCCACGTTGCGGCAGTCGCTCCCGGGGCGGACGAGGACCCGCACGTCTTCGCCCCGCGCCACAAGGCGGCGGGTCACGGCCGATCCGACGAAGCCGGTGGCGCCGGTCACGAGGATCATCAATATCTCCCGATGCAAAATGAAGGACGTCTCACAGATTATCCGGCTCCCCCCTGGTGTCAAACTTCTCCAACAAATTGTTAGAAATCCAGTCAGCCGCAGATACACGCAGATCAACGCAGATAAAGGGTCAAGTCCAATAGGTTTTATTGCCCTGGCATGCAGGGAACGGCCGCCTTGTCCGGCCTCATCAGGCATCTGCGCGTATCTGCGTTCATCTGCGGCTAAACGTTTGGAGGTTCGTTTCAAGCCTTCAGCTTCCCCCTCGCACTGTCTTACTTGGACTCGCCCTGAAACGTCCGCCCCTTCCACATCCCTCCCCGCCCCAGGACAAACCGGCGGGCGGAGTCGATGGTCATCAGGGTGTAGAGGAGCGCCGTAAGGGGGAGAATCGGAGCGGTCCACACCGGAACGCCGTAGTAGCGCACCGTGGGGAAGAACGTGCGGGTCATCAGCGCCCAGGCGCCGAACCCCGTTGCCCCATAAGGCCAGGCCGCAGACGAGGGGGAGCCCAACAGGGATGCGGCTCCCAGAAAGGCGGTCGCCGGGGGGACGATGAAGACCAGGAGCATGGCAAGAACCGTTGCGACCAGAAGCGCAAGGGAAAAACGGAGTTGGACGAACGCGGTGCGAGCCACCATGAGCCAGATTTCTCTCAGCGACCGGTAAACCCGAAGACTGCGGGTCCGGGAGGCGAGTCCGAGCCAGAGCCGGCCTCCCCCGGGGCGGCCGCGGTCCTTGATCCTTCGGGCCAGAGTGCAATCGTCTATCAGGGCGCCGCGCAGCGCCGAAAGACCGCCAGCCGCCTCCAGCGCCCTCCGCCGAACCAGCAGACAGCCGCCGGCCGCCGCCGCTGTGCGGGAGCGCGAGTCGTTCACCCGCGAGAAGGGGTAGAGAAGAGCGAAAAAATAGACGAATGCCGGGATCAGAAGGCGCTCCCAGAACGAATCGGTCCGCAGGCGCACCATGAGGGAGACGAGGTCGAGATCGTCCTTCAGCGCCCTTGCGACGAGTTGACGGAGTTTCTCCGGGGGATAGGCAATGTCGGCATCGGTGAAGAGAAAAAACTCCTCATCGTGGACCTCTCTCGCCCGGACCCCCTGCTCCATGGCCCAGAGTTTCCCCGTCCACCCTGCCGGAAGGGGTTTTCCCTCAAGGACCGTCAGGCTGCTCTCCCGCCCGACCTCGCTGGAAATCCTCTGGGCGATCTCGGTCGTGCCGTCCGCGCTGCCGTCATCGACCAGAACGACGGCGAACTCGCCCGGGTAATCGAGAGAAAGGACCGATGGGAGGGTGGCGGGGAGGACCTCGGCCTCGTTGCGCGCCGGAATGATGACGGCGACAGAAGGCCATGAGCAGACCTCGTCCGGGACGGAATTTTTTTCGATCTTCCAGAACCCCCCCCAGCCCACCCACAGAAATATCCAGATCCCCAGCGATACAGCGCTCAGAGTCAGAAGCATTTCCATCTCCCGTTTCAGGGCCGAGTTCCCAAGGAGATCAAGTCTAGCGCGTCCGGCGCGATCTGCATGAACCCATATGAAGGAAAACCAATGTGAATTTCTTGCGGCTCATAGATTTGGTGCTATTGCTTCTGACGGAAGATCCTGGCTCTGTGAGGGTCTCGTCCTGCTCGAGCAGGAAAAGAGGGAAGGGTAACGATGGATCAGCCTCTACGCAGCCACGGGAGACCATCCTCAATGGAATCAACGGCAGGACTGCACCACCCGATCGGCAGTGCACGCCAAAGCGTCCCCCTGGAACCGCTTCCCCCAAGCATCGATCCGATACCGCCATTCAGATTCCCCGAGCGAATTCCTTCTCTTCCCCAGCATCTCGACAAGGCTCTTCGGCGAAGCCTGGGGCTCTTTTGTTCGCTGCAGCATCAGGAGGGATACTGGGTTTTCGATCTGGAAGCCGACGCGACCATCCCATCGGAATACATTCTTCTTCAGCGCTTTCTCGGCCGAAACCTGCCTTCGGCGCAGGCGGAGCGATTCGCGCTCTACCTTCGCCGTCGACAGAACGAAAGCGGGGGGTGGTCCCTCTTCACCGGTGGGAAATCCGATCTCAGTGCGACCGTCAAGGCGTATTTCGCCCTGAAGCTTTTGGGGGATCGGCCCGACGAACCCCACATGAGAAAGGCGCGCCAGGTGGTTCTCGATCTCGGGGGAGCCTCGAAGGTCAATGTATTCACCCGCATCGCCCTTGCCCTGTTCGGCCAGATCCCCTGGCGGACGGCGCCGGCGATGCCGGTGGAAATCGTCCTTCTCCCTCGCTGGTTTTTCTTTCATCTCTCAAAGGTCTCCTACTGGTCGCGCACCGTCATCGTCCCCCTCCTGCTCCTTTATGCCCACAGGCCCATCTGCCGACTGCGCCCCGAGGCAGGGGTGGGAGAACTCTTCAGGGAAGATCCGCAGGAGCTTCGCCACCTCGATCACTTCACCCCGAGGGAGGGGCGCAAAAATCTCTTCATCGCACTGGATCGCCTCCTTAAGGCCGGTGAGCGGTTCATTCCCGCCCCTCTCAGGAGAAAAGCGCTGAGCCGCGCCGAAGAGTGGACGAGGGAAAGGATGCGGGGAGAGGGGGGAATCGGCGCCATCTTTCCGGCGATGGCCAACGCCGTCATGGCCCTTCAGGTGCTGGGATATGAGCAAAGCGATCCGGACTTCCAGAGGGGGATCAAGGCTATAGACGACCTCCTCCTCGATCGGGGGGAGGAGGTCCTTTGCCAGCCGTGCCATTCGCCCATCTGGGACACCTGCATCAGTCTTTCGGCCCTGACCGAAGCCGGCGCTCCTTCGCAGAGCCCCGAGATCGAAGCGGCCGTCGCCTGGCTGTTCGATCGTCAGATCATGGAGCGGGGGGACTGGAGCGACAAGAGACCGCAGCTTGAGCCCGGAGGGTGGGCGTTCCAGTTCGAGAACACCCTGTACCCCGACGTGGACGATACCCCGATGGTGCTGATTGCCCTGCTTCGGGCCGGAGCCCACCAGCAGGAGAAGTACCGTCCTCGCCTCGTCAGGGGGGTGAACTGGATGCTTGGGCTGCAGAGTTCGGACGGCGGATGGGGCGCCTTCGACATCGACAACAACGCCCATTACCTCAACAACATCCCCTTCGCCGATCACGGAGCGCTTCTCGATCCGAGCACCTCGGATGTGACGGCCCGCTGTGTTGAGCTCCTCTCGATGCTAGGTTTCGACCGCACCTTTCCCCCCCTGGCCCGGGCGCTCGATTTTCTGCGCGACCAGCAGGAAGAGTGCGGCGCCTGGTACGGGCGCTGGGGGGTGAATTATCTCTACGGGACCTGGTCCGTCCTCAGCGCCCTCGGGCACATCGGGGAAGACCCGCAGAGCCCCCGCATCCGCAGGGCCGTGGACTGGATCATCTCCTGCCAGAACTCCGACCACGGCTGGGGAGAGAGCTGCGAGAGCTACGCCGACCCGGCGCTGGCGGGCAAGGGAGAGAGTTCGGCCTCCCAGACCGCCTGGGCGCTGCTGGGGCTGATGGCCGCGGGGAGAGTGCACGATCCCGCAGTGCAGCGCGGCATCGGCTACCTTCTTCGAACGCAGAACGTGCGGGGGGGGTGGGACGAAGATCTCTTCACCGGAACCGGCTTCCCGCGGGTCTTCTACCTGCGCTATCACGGGTACAGCCACTTCTTCCCTCTGTGGGCCCTGGGGGTGTACAGGAGGCTCATAAACGGCGAAACGACGCGGCAGCGGGAGGTCACCCTTGAGGCTCCACCATCGTGGGGGGGATGGACATGAGCGTCCTCGGAGTCGTGCTCGCGCTCCCTGCGGAAGGGCGTGCCCTGATGGGGGAGCGAACGTGGAAGAGCGGGGGGGGAAGCGTTTGCCGGGTGCATCTGCCTGAAGGCGGCTCAATCATCGCACGACGGGGGGGAATCGGTCCCGGGAAGGCACGAGAGGCCGCCCGAGAGCTTCTCGGGGAGGGGGCCACCGTCCTGGCGTCGTTGGGTGTCGCCGGGGGATTGCAGCCGGATCTGGCTCCCGGGACGATTGTGGTCGTCGACACCGTCATCGATCCGGATGGAATCCCTTTGAAAGTCGACCTGCAGTGGACCATGTGGTGGTCGCACCGGCTGGCGCGCGGAGGGGATTTTTTCCGCCGGGGCAATCTGTGTACTGTGGAGCGCCCCGTCCTCACCGCTGAGGCCAAAGCGCAGCTCCACAGGCAATCCGGCGCCCTGGCCGTCGACATGGAAAGCGCCGCTGTCGCGTGGGCCGCCCGGGAGGCAGGCTTTCCCTTCTTCTGCCTTCGCGCGGTATGCGACCCGGCGCAGCGCACACTCCCTGCGGATCTGCTGCATCTGGTGTCCGCAAACGGTTCGATCCGGCTACCGGAGCTTCTGCGCAGGCTCGCGCATCGTCCGGCGCTGGGGATGGAGATGGTTCGCGCAGCGAAGGACTACGCTGCGGCAATTGCAGCCCTCAAGCGTCTCCGACTCACCTGCCTGCGAATGTTGCCGGGGAGCGCTGCAGGGGAAAGTCTCGACGAAATCGGCCCCATCGGCAAACTTGGAGGACCGGGCACAGGATAAGAACGATGGACGTGGTGCGCGCACAGACAGCCGGATTCTGCATGGGGGTCGTTTCCGCCCTCCAGAAAATCGATCGATTGCTGGCCGGCGGTGCGCAGCAGGGACCGATCGTCACATTGGGTCCGATCATCCACAACCCTCAGGTCCTGGAGAAGTACGCCCGCAAGGGGGTTGAAATCGTGGAGACTCCGGAAGAGATTCCTCCCGGAGCAATGGTCGTCGTTCGCGCCCATGGAATCCCGAAGTCGACCTGGGAAGAGCTTGCGAGGCGCAGGATCGATGCCATCGACGCCACATGCCCGAAGATCCGCAAGGCGCAACGCCTCATTGCCATGCAGGCCCGGCAGGGGCGCATGCTTCTGCTTTTCGGTGAGGAAGGCCATCCCGAGGTCATCGGCCTGTTGAGCTATGCCGAATCGGGCGCCTGTCTCTTCGAAAGCCTGGAAAAACTCGAAGAATTCCCTCTCCGGGCCGACACTCGCTATTGTCTGGCGGCCCAGACGACGCAGGATCGCACCATTTTCGATGCGATGGCCCACTCCCTCGCTGCACGGGAAGGATGCGATCTCACCATTCTCCAGACGATCTGCGATGCCACCAGACGCCGCCAGGAGGAGGCAGTGCGCATCGCCCGGGAAGTCGACTTCATGATCGTTGCCGGTGGGAAAACCAGCGGGAATACCCGGCGCCTCGTCCAGGTGGTTGCGGCGCAGCGGACGCCGGTCGTTCACGTGGAAACCGCCGGAGATCTCCCCCACGAGCGATTGAGGTGGCACGCAAGGATCGGCCTGATCGCGGGGGCTTCGACCCCGCGAGAGACTATCGACGAGATCGAGCGGCGTCTGCACTCCCTGGGCAATCCGCTGGACGCCGAAACTTGACAGGGCGCCGCAAATTGCCATCCCATTCCCTCTGCCTTCAGTTCGTCACCGCCTGTTCCCCATCACCCTGGCCCTCTCCCTCAAAGCAGGGGGGGCTTTTACGCTGAGCCGAAGATCAGCGCTTCAATGGAGGTTTCCTGAACCGTCACGACGTCTAAACGGATGCAGCACGGTGTCGAGGACGGCGCTTGCTTCATAACCGCAATGCACCATGCAGTCGGTGCAGCGCGAGTCCAGCCCCGCTCCGTAAGCGTCCCATCGCGTCGTTTCCATCAGTTCCTTCCAGGAAGAGACGTATCCGTCATCGAGGAGATAACAGGGTCTCTGCCATCCGAAGATGTTCCGGGTGGGACTCCCCCAGGGAGAGCAGGGATAGTCACGATCTCCGGCCAGAAACTCGATATATCTGCGGCTATGGTTGAATCTCCAGCGTCTGGTGCGCCCCATTGCAAGGATCTCGGCAAAGAGGGCCCGGGCCTCTTCCCGGCTGAGGAATTGCGCGTCGTCTTCCGCGGAGGCATATCCGAAGGCGGCGGAGACGGTCATCCCTTCGATGTTCAGGGAACTTAGAAAATCGAAGAGGCGGGCAGCGCTCTGCGCGGTCGCGCCGGCGTAGAGGGTGGTGTTGGTGTTGACCCGGAAATTCTTCTCCAGCAGGACGGTGATCGCCGTTGCCGCCCGATCGAAAACCCCCTCCTGGCCGACCAGCGCGTTGTGATCCTTCCCCAGTGCGTCGATATGGATATTGAAGGTCAGATAGGGTGAGGGGGTAAATTCGAAGAGGCGTCGCTCGACCAGAAGAGCATTGGTGCAAAGATAGACGAACTTCTTCCGGGCCACCAGTTCGGCGACGATCCGCCCGATGTCGGGGTGAAGCAGCGGTTCTCCGCCAGGGATCGAAACGACCGGCGCTCCGCACTCCTCGGCGGCCTGAATACACTCTTCCACGCTCAATTGGCGGGCCAGGATCTCCGCCGGATAATCGACCTTGCCGCACCCGACGCAGCGCAGGTTGCACCGGAAGAGCGGCTCAAGCATCAGAACCAGGGGAAATCGCCGGTTGCCCGTCAGCAGTTGCCGCGCGATATAGGCTCCAAGACGCATCTTCTGCATGGCTGGAATTCCCAAGGCAGACTCCTTTGAATTTTAGGGATCGATGCTTGAAAATCCCCTCTCCCTGAGGGAGAGGGCTAGGGTGAGGGGGAAACAGTCGAGACCCCTCACCCGCCCTTCGGGCACCCTCTCCCTGAGGGAGAGGGGACTGCCTTATCAGGATGCCGATCGCCGCAGCATTACATCCCATTCGTGCACAAGGCACCGAGCAGATCGACCGCCCGTCGCCATTCGCTCTCTCGCTGGCCGGGGGTCGGAACTGCGGTGAAATAGGCGTGCAGCTCCGTACAGGCCGAAGAAGGCTCTTCCATGGCGAGGAGAGCTTCGGCCAGTCCAAGACGGTTCCCGGCGAAACCGGGAGCCACATCGACAGCGCTCCGGAAGTGTTTCACCGCTTTTTCCGGATCGCCGACGCTGATCGGGGGCCCAGGGGCCTGCAGGTAAAGCTCGCCCAGCATGCGGTCCGGGCCGCCCTCGTCGAGGTGGGGATTGAGTTCCCGCGCCCGAAGGGCGGCCTCTTCGATCGCCCGCACTCCGGCCAGACCGCGCAGGGGATCGGCTTCTGCGACCAGACCGGTGAGATAGGCAGCGAGGTAATGCGCCAGGGCGCTTTCGGGGCGACGTCTTGCCACCTGCTGCGCCGGATCCAGGCCACGGCGGGCCATCTCGAGCTGTTCGCCCCGCTCTTCGGCGCTCTGCGCCAGGTATAGATAGCAGGCCGCCGCCCTCAGGTCCCCCTCGTCTCCCGTGCCGGCAAGGGTTGCGGCTTCATCGGTAGTGCACGGCTGATGCAGCATCAGCTCCTCTGTGAGGACCGGATCGGAGACGGCCACGGCAGGCGATGGGGGGCGCGGCGCCACGGCAGGAGCACAGGCGCCCGTCAGTAAAACGGCCAGGAGACTAGCGAGGACAGCGCGCATCATCGAATCTCCACCGGGCGAGCTCCGGAGCGGCCGCTCCAAACCCGTCGGTCTGGAGGAGCCGAAGGAGGTCGGCGGCATCCGGATCGTCTCCCATCGCCTGAAGAACCTCCTGCAGCCGACCGGTTCGTTCGTCCATCGCTGCGAACCAGACGACGGGGCTGGTGGGGATCTCGCCCGTATCCGCGATCTCGCTCAGCTCGCCGGCGGCGGGAAGGGCCTGAAAGGCCTCGTGCTGCAGGCGGTCGACGACCACGCCGGCCACCTGCCCCCGGGCGGCGGCCCGCACGGCCTGCAGCGGAGCACGGGTCCCCTCCAGCGCGAAGGGGAGCTCCTGCGGCATCTCTCCGAAGAGAAGGCATGCTGCGGCGGCCGGCTCGTAGAGCACCGTCCCCTGGATCGTCCCGGAGAGATTGCGCCAGTCGGTTGTCTGCCGGTGAGGGACGAGGAGGCGCCATCGATCCTTCTGCTCCCCACCGGGGCGCGAGGAAGCGATCGGGGTCATGGCGAATTCACCGGCGTGCACGGCAAACACGGGGAAGCTCACGATCCCCCACTGGGGTGGGGTGTTTTGCAGGAACTCCAGGGCGGCAGGCAGCTCATTGAAATAGACCCCCTCCACCGGGGCATCGATCTTCTCGCTGACATAGGCCGCAATGGCGTCCATCACAGGCTGCGCCTCCTGCGGGCTTCCGGGCTGTCCCGGCTGGATGACGACGAAATTCAGGGGCTGTGCCGAAGCCGTGGCGGCGAGGGGGAAAACCGAGGCCAGAAATGCGAAGAGAGCGATCAATCGACGCACACGCACGGGTCACCTCCACGTTCGATTGCCGAGCGCCCTGAGGACCGCCGGAAGAACAAGCTGGCAGGCCGCCAGGCACGACAGGGAGCCCAGCACCATGAGGGCGCCGAGGCTTGCCAATCCCCGATGGTGGGCCAGGAGAAGTCCGCCGAACCCGATCGTCGTCGTGGCGAAGCTCAGCGCCACCGCCGTCGGAGTGCTTGTGGAGAAAAGACTACCTCGACCTTGCTGCTCGCGCCAGCGCGCCAGGAAATGAACTCCCCCGTCGACGCCGATGGCGATGAGGATCGGGATGGCGAAGAAGTTGGCCAGATTGAACTCCACCCCCAGAAACCCCATGAGCGCGAGCATCCACACGATCCCCACTCCAAGAGGAAGGAGCGTCAGCCCCACGTAAAGGAGGGAGCGGGAGAAGACATAGAGGATCAGACTCACGAAGAGGATCGTCAGAGCCGCCGCGGAGATGAAGGTCTGGTGCATCAGGCGAGCCGATTCGTACACGACGACGGGAGGGCCGCTGACGGTGGGATCGACGCGGCGCAGATCGAGAACGAAGCGCTCCAGAAGATTGAAACTCCACACGTCCACGCTCGGCGTGGCCGTCAGTTGAAAACGTCCGTCGCGGCCGATGAACAGATCGCGCAGGGCAGGGGGGAGATCCCATGGGGTCACCTCGTCGGCTCTCAGCCAGACGCGCAGGCGATCGACCAGTCCTCCCATCTGCTGTCGCAACTGCCCCTGAAGAGAGTCGAGATGCTGCGCGCGATCCGGCCCCTCCGCCAGCATCTGCACCGAGGCATCGATGTGGCCGAGAATCCGCTCGATGCGGACCACCTCCTCGCCCGCTCCGGCGGCGAAGAGTTTCTCCTGCATCCCCATGAGGGCCTCCTCCAGGGTTTCCAGCGCCCTCAGAACCCTCGGGGCATGAGGCGCAGCGGGGACCGCGGGAGAGGGGGGGAGCGCCGCCAGCGCCCTGGCCGGCTCGGCGTAGATCGCCCTTTTGATCTCCTGCTCCCGGGGGAGATAGTCGAGGATCGTTTCGACCCTCCCCACGGTCTCAAGGGTCTGAAGCAGCTCTCTGAGCGCCGTCATCTCTTCGAGTGAATCGGCGGTGAAGGCGGCGAGCCATGTCGATTCGTCGGTCTGTTCGATCAGCAGCCGCTCGTATTCCACCGACTCGAGACCGCGGGCCTGCAGTTCGAGAAGATCGTAACTGAAACCGACGTTCATCAGCCCAGGGAGCCCCGCCAGCGTCACGGACGCAACGATCAGCAGGACCATTTTCGGACGGCAGGCCAGGTGCTCCAGGAAGGAGAAGGAGATGGCCGTCGGAGGGACCTCCGTCTGCCGGCGCCCCGTCGTCAGCAACAGGGCGGGAAGAACCGTGAGCATCGCCAGCAGGCACAGGAGGATACCGATCCCCCCGATGAGTCCGAGTTCGGCGAGTCCGAGAAAATCCGAGCCCAGAACGGAAAAAAAGGCGCAGGATGAGGTCACCCCCCCGAGCAGAACCCCCGGTCCTGTCCGGAGAAGGGCTGTTCGGACCGCCTCCGGGCGCTCCTCTCCGCTTCGGTGCGCCTCCAGAAAGCGGCTGACGATGTGGACGCCGAAGTCGACCCCGATTCCGATCAGAACGAGAGCGAAGACGACGGAGAGAAGGTTCAGACTTCCCACCGCCGCGGTGGCAAAGCCGAAGGTCCAGGCCATCGCCATGAGCAGAGAAACGACAATGGCGGCGGGGCGGCGCCAGCCGTGCATCATCACGGTGAAGAGCGTCCCGACTGCGAGGATCGCCAGGACGGAAGCGAGGGTCATGTCCCGTTCGGTGGTGCGCATCTCGTCGGCCTGCAGCACCGGGCGCCCGGTCAGCCCGGCCTCGACCCCCGGGAATTCGGCGCCGGTCTCCGCCATCGCTCCTCGGATGAGCGCCAGCGGAGCCGCGATGATATCGAGTTCGCCGAAATCCTTGTCCGGCAGGACGCGCATGATCAGAAAGCGTTCGTTGGGGGTGAAAAAATACTGCGTCCCGATGGCGGTGAGATCGAATACAGGCGTATCGACCACTTTTCCCGCCAGAGCCCCTTCGACCCGCCCGAGAAGCTCCTCCAGGGCGCCCAGCACGGGGGCGAGGAATTCAGCGCCCCCAGGCGGCGCCGCGCCGACGCCTAGGAGCGCCCCCGTTTCTTCCAGCAGTCCGGCGAGACTGCCGTCGCCGTACCACCTGCTCAGTGCGGGGGCCGACAGTCCTACCGCGGCCGCAAGGGCGCGGGCTTCTTCGGGTGAGGCGTACAGAAGCGCCCCCGTTCCCAGATCGACAGGGGACAGACGGTAGTAGACCGCCTCGATCAGATCCGGATGGCGCTGAAGCCTCTCCGCGAGGCGATCGGCGTATCGGGCGGCGAGAGTTTTCCCCTCTTCGGTTCCACCGGTATGGATAACGATGAAGAGAAATTCCTGATCGCCGAAATTCTCCAGCAGTTCAAGGAAGCGCGCCTGATAGGGGATCTCAGGAGAAACGAGTCGGTCGTGATCGGTATCCATTCCCAAATAGAGCCAGGCCGCCGCGGCACAGACGGCTGCGATTACCCCCCCCACTGCGATCACAAGGGGCGCATAACCGGAGACCAGGCGCCAGATGGCGAGGAAAAGGCTCTCTTTTATCGAATGCAGCAGATTCATGAGTGACGATTGCAATGAGGAGGGGCATATCCCGGGTAAGGGCGGCAGGGACTAATCGGCAATAACGTTGTCAGCGTCTCAACGTGGACCCGCCGAGGTTAGTTCTATCCAATAATTTGTCGAGCGCACGCAGAAAAATGGCTCGAGCGAGCGTATGGTTTCCGATTCACCCGAGTTGTTGCTCCCAGAAACTGAAAAAGCCAAAGGGAGCGCCTTTACGGCTCTCCCTTTGGCTACGAATGCTCCGACAGCGAACTCGTCTGGTTCGGATCAGTGCACCTGTTCGGCTTCCTGGTGTTTTCGGTTCGAGAAGGCGACGATTCCTCGTCCCGCTCAGATCGCCTTAAGCGTCCTCTCCTGCACCCATGCGTCGATCGCTTCGGCCACCTTGCGCCCCTCGCGCATGGCGAGGATGACGGTCTGGGGTTCGTGGACGACGTCGCCAGCGGCGAAGACCCCCTCTCTGGTCGTCATGCCGTAGAAGGGCTCCGTCGAGGTGATGACGTACCCCTTGTCGTTGGTCTTGATGCCGGTGGTGGTCGAGACGATGCGGGCGAAGGGCTTCTGTCCGATGGCGACGATCACCTTGTCGCAGGTGATTTCGCGCTCGGTTCCAGGGACGGGGACGATGACGCTTTCACGGCCGTTGGGCTTCCTGACGAACTCCTGCAGCACCGCCCCTTCGACCTTTCGGTCGCCAAGGATCTTTACGATGCTGGTGTTGAAAGTGAAGTTCACCCCTTCGTGAAGCGCTTCGCCGAATTCCTTGTCCCCGGCGCGGCGCTCCGCTTCGGGGACGATATCGACCGCATTGACCGTCGCCGCCCCGAGGCGCAGTGCCGTGCGGGCTGCGTCGACGGCGACGTTCCCCGCTCCCACCACGAGGACCCGGTCGCCTTTCTGAACGGGGTAGGGGCGGTCGGGGAGACTGCCGTCACGGATCAGGCTGACCGTCTCGAGGAAATAGATCGCCTGCATGGCGCCGTTGAGGCTCTCCCCCTCCACGCCGAGCTTCCTGGAGAGCCCTGTTCCGGTGCCGATGAAGATCGCCTGGTAGCCCATGGCGAAGAGCTGGTCGAGGGTCAGATCCTCGCCGATGACGACGCCGGTCTCGAGGCGCACGCCGAGGTTGCGCACGATCTCGATCTGCTTGTCGACCACGTGGAAGGGAAGGCGGTACTCCGGGATCCCGTAGCGCAGGACTCCGCCGGCCTTCTGCTGTGCCTCGAAGATGGTGACGCGGTAATTGAGCTTGGCGAGTATGGCCGCCACCGAAAGGCCAGCCGGACCGGAACCGATGACCGCCACCTTGCCGCGCAGGCGGTTGAGAGCCAACTCCATCTCTTTTTCGGCGAGAAAGCGCTCGAGCTTGCTGATCTTGATCGGCTCCCCCTTGCGCCCCAGGACGCAGGCCCCCTCGCACTGGTCGTTGTGCGGACAGACCCGGGCGCAGATGATGGCGAGGTTGCTGTTCTCGTTGATGATGTCGATAGCCTTTCGGTAATCCCTCTCCTCGATCGCCTGAACGATCTGGGGGATGCGGTTCTCGATGGGACACCCCCTGACGCAGAGGGGATTCTTGCATTTCAGGCAGCGCCGCGCCTCGGCAATGGCCTCCTCTTCCGTGAAGCCTTTTTCAAGTTCGTCGAAATTGAGCATTTCCACTCTCCGGGTTGTCCTTTATGCCTTCTCACGAAAGGACGTTTTCTTTATTTGGGGAAGGATAGCACGATTGGCCTTTGAAGATAAAGGAAGTACGATTTTCCAACCCTCCGCCGCGAGTTGACTTCTCCTCATCCCCCCATAGACTTCGATCGACATCGGCAAAATCTTAAGGCCATTTAACAGTAATGAAAGGGATTAAGGGGATAAGATCGGAAAATCGATTTGAGGCCTCATCCTGTTCATCCCCTTTATCCCTGTTCAA
>JARFUG010000068.1:0-2291 GCA_029289095.1 Desulfuromonadales bacterium | reverse complement strand
AGACAAGAAAGGAGTGCGAGAATGGCCGGGACGAAGAAGACGATGGACGGCAACACGGCAACGACGCATGTTGCCTACGCCATGAGCGAAGTGGCGGCTATCTACCCGATCACGCCGTCCTCGAACATGGGGGAGGTCGCCGACGAATGGTCGGCCGAGGGGCGTCGCAACATCTTCGGGCAGACTCTCAGCGTTCGGCAGCTCCAGTCGGAAGCCGGCGCGGCCGGGGCGGTGCACGGCTCTTTGGTATCCGGCGCCCTGACGACGACCTTTACCGCCTCCCAGGGTCTGCTTCTGATGATTCCGAACATGTACAAGATTGCCGGCGAGCTCCTTCCGGGGGTCTTCCACGTCTCGGCACGGGCGATTGCGGCTCACGCCCTGTCGATCTTCGGGGATCACCAGGATGTCATGGCGGCCCGGCAGACCGGCTTTGCCCTGATCTGCTCCTCGTCGGTGCAGGAGTGCATGGATCTGGCGCTTGTGGCGCACCTTTGCGCCATCGAGGGGAGCCTGCCCTTTTTACACTTCTTCGACGGCTTTCGCACCTCACATGAGGTGCAGAAGATCGAAGTCATCGACTACGACGACATGGCTCGGCTGGTCAACCGCGAGAAGCTCGCCGAATTTCGCAGGAAAGCGATGAACCCCGAGCACCCGGAGCTTCGTGGGACGGCCCAGAACCCGGACATCTACTTCCAGGGGCGCGAGCGTTCCAACCCCTTTTATCTGGCCCTGCCCGGGATCGTCTCGCAGACGATGGAGAAAGTGGGGGCTCTGACGGGGCGCAGCTACCGCCTCTTCGACTACGTCGGCGCCCCGGAGGCCGATCGGGTCGTCGTCGCCATGGGATCGGCCTGCGAGACGATCGAGGAGGTCGTACACCACCTGAACGCCGCGGGCGAACACGTCGGCCTAGTGAAGGTCCGGCTCTATCGCCCCTTCGACGCCAACGCCTTCCTGAGTTCGATCCCGTCGTCGGCCAGGAAGATCACGGTCCTCGACCGCACCAAGGAGCCCGGGTCGCTGGGCGAGCCCCTCTACACGGATGTGTGCACCGCCTTCGTCGAACACGGCGACGCCATCCCCGAGCTCTTTGCGGGCCGCTACGGTCTCGGCTCCAAGGAGTTCCGACCGGTCCATGTCAAGGCGGTCTTCGACAACATGAACGGCTCACGGCGCAAATTCACCGTCGGCATCGAGGACGACGTCACCGGGCTCTCCCTGCCGGTCTCCGGTCCCCTTTCCACCACCCCGGAGGGGACGATCCAGTGCCGCTTCTGGGGGATGGGGGCCGACGGCACCGTCGGGGCCAACAAAGCCGCCATCAAGATCATTGGCGACAACACCGACCTGTACGTGCAGGCCTACTTCGCCTACGACTCGAAGAAATCGGGTGGGATCACCGTCTCGCACCTGCGCTTCGGCAAGAAGCCGATCCAGTCGACCTACCTGGTCGACGACGCCGATTTCATCGCCTGCCACAAGGCGAACTACGTCCAGATCTACGACGTTCTCGAAGGGATCAAGGAAGGGGGGACCTTCCTTCTGAACTCCCCCTGGAACAGTGCCGGGGAGTTGGAGGAAAACCTTCCGGCCGCCATGCGGCGCACCATCGCACAGAAGAGGGTGAAGCTCTACAACGTCGACGCAATAAAGATCGCCACTTCCGCCGGGCTCGGCGGACGCATCAACATGATCATGCAGACCGCCTTCTTCCGTCTCTCCGGCGTCCTCCCCTTCAAAGAGGCGGTGGAGCTTCTCAAAGACTCCATCCGCAGCGAATACGGCCGCAAGGGGGAGAAGATCGTCCAGATGAACATCGGCGCCGTCGATCTGGCGGTGGAGAATCTCGTCGCCATCGATGTTCCCGAGTCGTGGAAGGAGGCCGCCGACGAGCGCGCCGTCGATTTCCGCCTTGGGCAGCAGATGCCCGACTACGTGCGCGAGGTGATCTTTCCGATCCTGCGCCAGAAGGGGGATAACGTTCCCGTATCGGCCTTCGCCCCCGACGGGGCCTTCCCGTTCTCGACCTCCCAGTACGAAAAGAGGGGGGTCGCCATCAACGTCCCGGAGTGGATCAAGGAGAACTGCATCCAGTGCAACCACTGCTCCTTCGTCTGTCCGCACGCCACCATCCGCCCCTTCCTGGCGACGGACGAGGAGATGAAGGAGGCGCCGCAGAGCTTCGAGACGCTGCCGGCCACGGGGAGAGAGCTCAAGGGACTTCATTTCCGCATCCAGGTCTATCCCCTCGACTGCATGGGGTGCGGAAACTGCGCCGACGTCTG
>JARFUG010000139.1 GCA_029289095.1 Desulfuromonadales bacterium | reverse complement strand
CATGGCTAGGCCTGCGTTGGCGACGCCTTGACAGCACCAAAAATACCTCAGAATTATTTGACACGACTAACCACACGGGACACTAGATAGCTGTTGGGAAGGAAATGGGGATGATCGAATCCCCATTTCCTTTTCGGTCAGCCATAAATTTTTTCGGAAGGATACAGGGCTGTATGGAACCGAAGCTCCCCAAAGGGTATGAGCCCCGCGACGTGGAAACGAAATGGTACCGCAACTGGGAGGAGAGCGGCTACTTTCACGCCGACGAGAACTCGCCCAAGCCGCACTACTCCATCGTCATTCCCCCGCCCAACGTTACGGGCGTCCTGCACATGGGACACGCCCTGAACAACACCCTGCAGGACATTCTGGCGCGCTACAAGCGCATGAGCGGCCACGAGGTCCTCTGGATGCCCGGGACCGATCACGCCGGGATAGCCACCCAGAACGTGGTGGAGAAGCAGCTCGCCGCACAGGGGAAGGACCGCCACGAGCTCGGCCGGGAGGCCTTCGTCGAGCGCGTCTGGCAGTGGCGAGAGGAGTCGGGGGGGCAGATCATCAACCAGCTCAAGAAGCTCGGCGCCTCCTGCGACTGGGAGCGAGAGCGCTTCACCATGGACGAAGGGCTCTCCAAGGCGGTGCGCGAGGTCTTCGTGCGCCTGCACGAAGAAGGGCTCATCTACCGCGACAACCGCCTCATCAACTGGTGTCCGCGCTGCCACACGGCCTTGTCGGACCTCGAAGTCGAGCATGACGAGAAGAAGGGGCATCTGTGGCGCCTGCGCTACCCTGTGCCGGGGACCGAGCGCTTCCTCGTCGTCGCAACGACGCGCCCCGAGACGATGCTCGGCGACACCGCCGTCGCCGTCCACCCCGAGGACGAGCGCTACGTCGATCTGATCGGCAAGAGCGTCCTTCTGCCGTTGGTGAACCGCGAAATCCCCGTCATCGCCGACGACTACGTCGACCGCGAGTTCGGCACCGGCGTGGTGAAGATCACCCCCGCCCACGACTTCAACGATTTCGAGGTCGGCCGCCGGCACGACCTGCCGATGATCAACATTTTCGACAACTCGGGCAACGTCAACGAAAACGGCGGCCCTTACGCCGGGCTCGAGCGCTACGAGGCGCGAAAGAGGGTGGTGGCCGACCTGGAGGCGCTGGGGCTTCTGGAAAAGACCGAGGACTACGGTCTGTCGGTCGGCGAGTGCTACCGCTGCAAGACCGTCATCGAGCCGTACCTCTCTCTGCAGTGGTACGTCAAAGTCGGCCCCCTGGCCGAAGAGGCGATCAAGGCGGTGCAGGACGGGCGCACCCGTATCGTCCCCGAACAGTGGGAGAAGACCTACTTCGAGTGGATGTTCAACATCAAGGACTGGTGCATCAGCCGCCAGATCTGGTGGGGACACCGCATCCCGGCGTGGTACTGCGACGCCTGCGGCGAAGTCATCGTCGCACGCCACGACCCCGAGCGCTGTCCCTGCGGCGGCGAACTTCGCCAGGACAACGACGTCCTCGACACCTGGTTCTCCTCGGCCCTGTGGCCCTTCTCCACCATGGGGTGGCCCGAAGACACCGAGACGCTGCGCAAGTTCTACCCGACCTCCTGCCTGGTTACCGGCTTCGACATCCTTTTCTTCTGGGTGGCCCGGATGATGATGATGGGCTTGAAGTTCATGGGGGAAGTCCCCTTCAGGGAGGTCTATATCCACGCCCTGGTGCGCGACGCCCAGGGGCAGAAGATGAGCAAAAGCAAGGGGAACGTCATCGACCCCCTCGGCGTCATCGACGAGTACGGCGCCGACGCCTTTCGCTTCACCCTCGCCGCCTTCGCCGCCATGGGGCGCGACATCAAGCTCTCCACCGAGCGCATCTCCGGCTACCGCGCCTTCGCCAACAAGCTGTGGAACGCGGCCCGCTTCTCCCTGATGAACCTGGAAGGGTTCGATCCGAAGGGGATCGACCTCGAAGGACACGAGCTTTCGCTGGCCGACGCCTGGATTCTCGAGCGCCTGGCGCAGGCGACCGAAGGGGCGACCAGGGCGCTGGAAACCTACAAGTTCAACGAGGCGGCCTCCATCCTCTACGCCTTCACCTGGAACGAGTTCTGCGACTGGTACATCGAACTCGTCAAAGACGACCTCTACGGCGGCGATCCGCAGACGAAACACCGCGCCCAGAGCGTCCTCTACACGGTTCTGGAGCGCCTGCTGCGCCTGCTGCACCCGGTCATGCCCTTCATCACCGAGGAGATTTGGCAGTCTCTGCCGGGCGAGCGCCCCACCGCCTCGATCATGCTCGCCTCCTGGCCCGACGCCCAAGGACTTCCCCGCCGCCGCGACGGCGCGGCGCGCATGGAGAAGATCATGGACGTGGTGCGCGCCATCCGCAACATCCGCGGCGAGATGGACGTGACCCCCGGAAAGCAGATCCCCGCCGTCCTCGACTGCAGGGGAGGGGACGCCCTGGCGGTGATGCGCGCAGGGGAGAAGTACATCAAGGCTCTCGCCAGGGTCGGCGAACTCACCTATGGCGTCGGCATCGAGCGACCTGAAAAAGCCGCCACCCAGGTCGCAGGCGAGGTCGAAATCCTCGTCCCCATGGCCGGGCTCATCGATCTCGAAGAGGAGGAAAAGCGTCTGCAGAAAGAGATCGCCAAGGTCGAGAAGGACGTGACGATGTTCCAGAAGAAGCTCTCCAACGAAGCCTTCGTCGCCAAGGCGCCCCCCGAGGTCCTGGAGAAAGACCGCGGCAAACTCGCCGACGCGCGCGAGAAGATGGAGATCCTGCAGGCGAGCCTGGAGAAAATCCGGGGGATGATGTAGGAGAGTAGGGATTTTATCGAGACGCAAAAGAGCCGGCTTCCGCTTTGGAGGCCGGCTCTTCTTGCATGCGTGCCGTGGGGAGGTTAGCTCCGGGTCGCAAGGAGATTAAGATTGACAATACTGGAAACAAAAGTTTACAAAAGGTGACCGGATTGTTTCGCACCTGGGGGGAAACGATGAGGGAAGGGCCGGATAACACAGCCAGAAACGCCGCCGCATCAGCATTGGAAAGCTGATCGGCGGCGTTTGTTGTTTTGGATGAGGGGGCTGGTTGGCGCAGTTCCGCGAACGGTCGTCGAGGAGTTTATACAGACTGTATAAGTGAATATTTAAATGTTCAGAAGGGTTTAAAAAGTATTAAAATTTCAGCAATTAGACGGTGATACGATGTCAAAGGGCGTCGTTTTATACAGACTCCAATC
>JARFUG010000067.1:13756-17855 GCA_029289095.1 Desulfuromonadales bacterium | reverse complement strand
CTCACTCCTCACTCCTCACTCCTCACTCCTCACTCCTCACTCCTCACTCCTCACTTGATCTGATCTGCTATACTTTCCTCTCGATTGCCAAGGGAGGCCGCCATGCACGAAGCGATGTTCTGGGAGAAGGCCGCCGAAGGGAAGGTGAAGTGCTCTCTGTGCCGTTTCCGGTGCTTGGTCGCCGAGGGGCAGCGCGGGGTCTGCGGGGTGCGGGAGAACCGTGAAGGAACCCTCTACACCCTCGTCTACGGAATCAGCATCGCCGAGAGCGTCGATCCAGTCGAGAAAAAACCCCTCTTCCACTTCCATCCCGGCTCCCGCACCTTCTCCGTGGCCACCGTCGGCTGCAATTTCCGCTGTCTACACTGTCAGAACTACCGCATCGCCCAATTCCCCATGAGTCATCGCCCCATCGCCGGAGAGAACCTCCCCCCGGCTCAGATCGTCCGGCGGGCCAGGGAGGCGGGGTGCCGCAGCATCTCCTATACCTATACCGAGCCGACCATTTTTTACGAATACGCCTACGATACGGCGTTGATCGCCCGCCGCGAGGGGCTGGCGAACATCTTCGTCACCAACGGATATATCACCGAAGAGGCGCTGACGCATCTCGCGCCTTATCTCGACGCAGCCAACATCGACCTCAAGGGATTTTCCGAAAAGTTCTACCGGGAGGTGGCCGGAGCCACTCTGCAGGGGGTTCTCGACTCACTCAAGGTCTACCATCGCCTCGGCATCTGGATCGAGGTGACGACCCTTGTCATCCCTGGTCACAACGACGACGAAGCCGATTTAAAGGGGATCGCGCACTTCATCGCCCGGGAGCTTGGGCCGGAGGTCCCCTGGCATCTCAGTGCGTTCTACCCCACGCACCGCATGCTCGACCGTCCTCCCACCCCCGTCGAAACGCTGCGCCGTGCCCGGCAGATCGGCCTCGACGCCGGTCTGCGCTACGTCTATCTCGGCAATGTTCCGGGCGAGGGAGGAGAATCGACTTTGTGTCCCGCCTGCCGGCGAGTCATCGTCGAGCGCAGGGGCTATCGCCTCGGGGAAGTGCACATCGAGGAGGGGCGCTGCAGTTTCTGCGCAGAGCCGCAGCAGGGAAGGTGGACGTAAAAAGGATCAAGGAAAAAGGAAAGTAACCGTCAGCACTTTCAGCGGAAACGCCTTTAAGCTCCCCATCCCTTGATGGGGGGGAGGTTGAGCCTTGTCGCCGACGCCCCCTCTCCTCAATCCTCTCCCACGGAAGGGGAGAGAGGGCTGTTCGGCATGTGTGCCAATGGGGGGCGAAGAAGAAAGGCTGTTGATTTTCCGTGACATGAACGAAGGAGGCGAACGATGGCAGAAGAAAAGAGTGTACGCGAGTTGATCGAGGATGTGGTGCGCCCGGTATTTCGTCCTGGCGCGGTGGTCCAGAGCAGCGATATGCAGGGCGGGCTCCTGCTGGCGGCATCGTGGAGACTCGGCGTCCAGCGTATGGACAACTGGTCGCGGGAGATTCACCTGATCCTCCCCCCCGAGGTGGTCGAGCGCTACGCCAAGCTCAACGATAAGGGAAAGGCTAAGGCGAACGCGAATCTCGTCTCCTATGTCCGCCTCAAGCTCGAGACGTTTCGCCCGGAGCACGATCGGCCCCGTTTTCTTCTGCCGCCGGTCGAGGTCTGGGCGGTGAAGTTCGAGGAGGTCTTCCCGAAGTAGCGGCGCGCGTCACGACTCCGTTTCGTCGCATTCCGGACCCCTTCGAAGGCTCTCCCAATAGCGCATCCGCTCGGCGAGCGTCTTTTCGTACCCTCGCTCGGCGGGGCGGTAGAACCGTTTCTCCTTCAGCATCTCAGGCAGGTAATCCTGGGGGGCGAACCCTTCTTTGAAGGCATGGGCATACCGGTATCCCCGGCCGTACTCGAGCTCTTTCATCAATCGGGTCGGGGCGTTGCGGATGTGGAGAGGGACGGGTAGGGCTCCGCTTTTGCGCACCTCGGCCAATGCCTCCTCGATCCCCTGATAGGAGGCGTTGCTTTTGGGAGCCGTCGCAAGATAGGTCACCCCCTGGGCGAGATTGATGCGCGCTTCCGGGAGACCGACGAAGTGGACTGCCTGCTGGACGGCCAGGGCCATCTGGAGAGCTCGCGGATCGGCGTTCCCCACATCCTCGGAGGCGAAGACGACCATGCGCCGTGCGATGAACAGAGGATCCTCGCCCGCTTCGATCATCCGCGCCAGGTAGTAGAGGGCGCCGTCCGGGTCGCTTCCGCGCAGGCTCTTGATGAAGGCCGAGATGACGTTGTAGTGCTCTTCTCCCCCCTTGTCGTAGAGGAGCGCCTTTTTCTGCAGCGCCTCCTGTATGGTCTCGGTCGTGACGACCCCTTCGGCCGCCGTTGCCGAGGCGAGTTCGAGGGTGTTGAGGGCGATGCGGGCGTCGCCGTGCGCCTGCTCGGCAAGAAAATCGAGAGCCTCCTGGTCGGCCCGCGTCTTTCCGGCAAGACCCCTCGGATCGTTCAGGGCGCGCTGCAGCAGAGTGCGGATCTGCTGCGCCTCCAGCGGGTGCAGGACGAAGATCCGCGAGCGCGACAGCAGGGCGGAATTGACCTCGAAGGAAGGATTCTCGGTGGTGGCGCCGATGAGGGTGATGTCGCCGCGTTCGACGAAGGGAAGAAAGGCGTCCTGCTGAGCCTTGTTGAAGCGATGGATTTCGTCGACGAACAGGACGGTCTTGAGGCCGTGATACGCCTTTTCCTCCCGTGCGCGCCCGACGATCTCCCGCACCTCCTTCACCCCCTGCAGGACGGCGGAGAAGAGGACGAAGCGGCTTCGCGTCGTTCCGGCGATCACCTGGGCGAGGGTCGTCTTCCCCGTCCCCGGGGGTCCCCAGAAGATCGCAGAGGCGAGCTGGTCGGTTTCGATCAGCCGCCTCAAGACCTTTCCCTCTCCCAGCAGGTGCTCCTGGCCGACCATTTCGTCCAGGGTGCGGGGACGCAGACGTTCGGCCAGTGGGGCGTCCCGGTCGTCACGAAGTGATTGTTCGAACAGATCCATTTGATGCGCAACTCCGCAGAGAGACTCTTCGTCACTCTACCACGCACGGCGCGGGACCGACAAGCGCGGCCTCGTCCCGGGTTCCTTCAAAGCAATGGACTTGGGCCGCTCCCCTGTGATACATTCCGCCGTGGTGAACATGGATATCCTCATGAGACGATTCGGCATCTACGCCAAACGAAATCATTCCGGCGCCGTCGAGTTGGCCAGAGAAGTGACCGCCTGGCTTCAGGGGCGCGGATTCGAAGTCCTTCACGATCTTCCTCTGGCCGAAGAGATGGGCGATGTTGCCGGGTACTCCGGCGCCTCGATCCCGGCCATGGTCCACCTGATCATCGTCCTGGGCGGCGACGGAACCCTCATCTCCGTGGCGCGCCAGGTCGGCGATCTGCGCACCCCCATTCTCGGCGTCAATCTCGGCAGTCTCGGCTTCCTCACAGAAATCACCGTCGGCGAACTCTTCCCCGTGCTGGAGCGGGTGGTCAATGGTGATTTCCGCGTTTCGAGCCGCATGATGCTCGACGCCGTGGTGCGCCGCAAAGACAAGGAGATCAGCCGCTACCGCGTTCTCAACGACGTGGTGATCAACAAGGGGGCGCTGGCCCGCATCATCGACATGGAAGCGTGGGTCGACGACGCCTATCTCACCACTTTCAAGGCCGACGGGCTCATCATCGCCACTCCCACCGGCTCCACCGCCTACAATCTCGCCGCCGGCGGCCCCATCATTTACCCGGGTCTGCACTGTCTGGTGATCTCTCCCATCTGCCCCCATACCCTCACCAACCGGCCCATCATCGTCTCGGACGAATCGCTCATCCGAATCGAAGTCAAATTCCAGGACGAAGATGTCGTCTTCACCGCCGACGGACAGGTGGGAATGCCGCTGCAGGGGGGGGACGTGGTGGAGATGCGCCGCTCGCGCAGCAGCACCCAACTGATCAAAAGCCCCAATAGGGAATATTTCGAAGTCCTGCGCGCCAAACTGCGCTGGGGAGAAAGATAAGACTAGGGCAATTCTGAATTTTGAATTTTGAATTAAGTCCTCCTGGCTTCTGGCTTCTGG
>JARFUG010000067.1:0-13656 GCA_029289095.1 Desulfuromonadales bacterium | reverse complement strand
GGGCAATTCTGAATTTTGAATTTTGAATTAAGTCCTCCTGGCTTCTGGCTTCTGGCTTCTGGCTTCTGGCTTCTGGATACTGCCTCTCATGCTTACCGACCTCATCATTCGCAATTTCGCCACCATCGATCGTCTGCAGGTCTCCTTCGGGCCGGGGTTCAATGTGTTGACCGGAGAGACGGGGGCGGGAAAATCGATCGTTCTTGATGCCGTCGGGCTGCTGCTCGGGGATCGGGCCCGGCCCGATCTCATCCGCACGGGGGAGGAAGAGGCGACCGTCGAGGCTCTTTTCGACATTACGGGGCGCAGCGACCTGCGCGAAGCGGTGGCCGAAGCCGGGTTCGAGGCGGAAGACGAGCTTCTGGTGCGCCGAATCGTCTCCCGCGCGGGGAAGAACCGGATCTTCATCAACGGCTCGATGGCCAAGCTGGGACAGTTGCAGCCTATTGTTTCTCGCCTGACGGCCATCTACGGGCAGCACGAGCACCAGCGCCTGCAGCGCACCGAGACCCATTTGGCGCTTCTCGACCAGTTTGCCGGGGTGCAGGGCGAGTTGGAGGACTACCGGCGCCTCTACCGCGAATTGGCCGATCTCGCCGCTCGGCTCGGCTCGCTTTTGCAGGACGAAAAAGAGCGCACCCAGCGCCTCGATCTCCTTTCCTTTCAGAGCAGGGAGATCCAAGCCGCCCGTCTCGTCATCGGAGAGGACGACGAACTGGCCGCCGAGCGCAGGCTTCTGCAGAACGCCGAAGCGCTGGCTGCAGCCACTGCAGGCGGATTCGACAGGCTCTACGGCGACGAAGGGGCGGTGTGCGAAACCCTCGAAAAGGTCGCCTCGGCCCTGGAAGAGATGACCGGAATCGATGCCAGGCTCGGGCCGCTCGCTGAAACCGTTCGCTCATCCCTGTACAGCCTGGAGGACGTGGCGGGGGAGCTTCGTGGTTATTCAGGGCGGCTCGCGTTCGATCCGCAGCGTCTCGACCAGGTTGAGGAGCGCCTGGCCCAGATCGCAGCCGTCAAACGCAAATATGCCTCCACCATTGCCGAGATCCTCGTCCGCAAGGCCGGAATCGACAAGGAGATCGAGGAGCTGACGAATCTCGACTCCAGCCGTGACGATCTGCAGCGACGCATCGCCGAGACCAGGGAGCGTCTGCTGCAGAGCGGCTCTGTCCTCTCGACCCGCCGCAGGGAGGGGGCCGGAGCCCTCAGGGATGCTGTCGAAAAGGAGCTCAAGGGGTTGGCGTTGGAGAAGGCGACCTTCGAAATGCGTCTTTTCGAGCTCTCCGAGCCCGGCCCTGCCGGCCTCGAACGAGGGGAGTTCTATCTCGCTCCCAATCCCGGCGAAGACTCCAAGCCGCTGGCCTGGATCGCCTCGGGGGGTGAACTTTCGCGCGTCATGCTCGCCCTGCGGCGTGTCGCTCCGGAAGCCGAGGGGATCCCGACTCTGATCTTCGACGAAGTCGATGCCGGAATCAGCGGTGTCGCGGCCACCGCCGTCGGTGAAAAGCTTCGGGGGGTCGCCCTCTCCGCCCAGGTCCTCTGCGTGACCCATCTTCCCCAGGTCGCCGCTTTCGGCGATCGCCACTACCGCGTCGAGAAAAAAGAGGACGGGGGGCGAACCTTCACCCAGGTGCAGCTTCTCACCGAGGAGGAGCGCGTCGCAGAAATGGCCCGCCTCCTCGGCGGCGCCCGCGTAACCGACCGAACCCTCGAGCACGCCAGGGAGATCATCGCGTTCTCGAAAGCGGGATGATGGGGCAGGAGCCAGAGGACAGAGGACAGAGGACAGAGGACGGCAAGAAGCCGAGGGCTTCGGCCGAAAAATTAATTCAAAATTCAAAATTCACAGTTCAAAATTGCCTCTCTGGGGAGTTTTCATGATCCGCAAAGCCCGTATTCCCGATGCGAAGCCCATTCAGAAGCTGCTGGTCGATTATGCCCGTGAGGGATTGATGCTTCCGCGCTCCCTTTCTGAGATCTACGAGGCGATCCGGGATTTCTACGTTTACGAGGAGGACGGCCGCATTCTCGGCACCGTCTGTCTGCATATCTGCTGGGAGGACCTCGCCGAGGTGCGTTCCCTGGCTGTGGCGAGCGACAGCGGAGGGCGGGGAATCGGCCGCTCGCTGGTTCAGGCCTGCCTTGAAGAAGCCCGTGAGGTCGGGCTCAAACGCGTTTTTGCCCTGACCTACCAGCAGATCTTTTTCGAGCGCCTCGGTTTCGGGCTGATCGAAAAGTCCGAACTCCCCCACAAGATCTGGGGCGACTGCCTCAAGTGCGCTAAATTCCCCGACTGTGACGAAATCTCCATGGCCATCGACTTGTAAACGCATGGCGGTTTGCTATTCTGATATTAGCGCATTCCAATGAAATGGAGGGAAAAAAGCTTGACAGTTAATACTTATGGCCGGATAATGCCTCGGCCTTCATTGAATTCAATTTGTTCGAGCCTCTTGCAGGAGGGTTTGTCTTGTCCCCCAGGAGATTCACGGTACTGATCATCCCGGAAGGTTCCCACCGGGTCCGGCGCTTCAACTTCAAGCGTTCCGCCCTCTATGCGGTGGCTGCAATCGCCGCTCTGTTTACCATCGGCGTCTCTTTTCTTACCTACGACTACCTGCGGAACGACCTAGACCGAAGCGAACTGAACCGACTCAAGGCCGAGAACCGCAGCCAGCAAAAAGAGCTGCACCGTCTGGCGGCCGTCCTGCACGACATGCGCCAGGAGATGGTCGTTCTGGCGCAAAACGACGCCAAGGTCCGTGTTCTGGCCAAGCTGTCCAAGCCCAAGTCGGACGGTCTTACCGGGATGGGCGGGCCTGTGGAGGGTAGGGCTGCGGAGTCGTTCTCGAGTCTGCAGCGGGAGATCGACGAGCTGCGCCAGGCCATCGATCTGCGCAGGGAGAGCCAGGAGGAGATCCAGGGCTTTCTCAACGACCAGAAATCTCTCCTTGCCGCCAGGCCCAAAGGATGGCCTGTGCGGGGATGGATCACGTCGAATTTCGGAATGCGCCGATCTCCCTTCACGGGGCAGCGCGTTATGCACGAAGGGATCGATATCGCCGCAAGCACCGGGACTCCGATTCACGCCAGCGCCGATGGCATTGTCATCCGGGCCGAGACGGCGCCAGGTTACGGCAAGCTCGTCGTCATCGATCATGGCTACGGCTACAAGACCTACTACGCGCACGCCTCCCGGATTTTCGTCAAGGTCGGCCAGCGAGTGCGACGCGGAGAGCGGATTGCTGCGGTTGGCAGCACCGGGATCTCGACCGGTCCTCACCTGCATTACGAAGTGCGCCTCAACGGAGTTCCTGTCAATCCCCGCAAGTACTTCTGACCAAAACAGCGATCATCATCCGACTGAAGGCCCCGCATTCCGGGGCCTTTTTCTTGATGGCTTCGCAAAAGCTCACCAACTGCTGCGCTGCTGAAATAACTCTGGCTGCTTCGACGTACGTAAGTACGCCTCATTGCTCGACAATCGTGCGCCTTGCATTTGGCGCTTTTTGCTTAGCCATCTGCATGCGGCCCCCTGACGTCCACCGTCTCCAAGGAGGCTTTGGTCTTGTCGGGGGGCTCGGGTTGTGATATGTTTTTTAATTTGTCAGACCCTTCGCAGATCCTGAAAACATAAAAATATTGTGGAGTTTCCGTAATGATAAATGCTTTTCTCAAGAAGATAGTCGGAAGCAGGAACGAGCGCGAACTCAAGCGCATGAGACCTTCCGTCGAACGCATCAACTCACTCGAGACCGCCATCTCCGTTCTTTCCGACGAGGATCTCGCCGGCAAGACGGTGGAATTCCGGCAGCGGCTCGATAATGGCGAGGCCCTGGACGATCTGCTCCCCGAGGCCTTTGCCGTTGTTCGCGAGGCGGGCAGGCGCGTTCTCGGCATGCGCCACTTCGATGTCCAGCTCATCGGGGGTATGGTCCTTCATGAAGGCAAGATTTCGGAAATGAAGACCGGCGAGGGGAAAACCCTCGTCGCCACCCTCCCGTCCTACCTCAACGCCCTGGCGGGCAAGGGCGTCCACGTCATCACCGTAAACGATTATCTTGCGCGTCGCGACTCGGAGTGGATGGGACAGATTCACCGCTTTTTGGGGCTGACGGTCGGCTGCATCGTGCACGGGCTCACCGACGCCCAGCGCAAGGAGGCCTATGGCTGCGACATCACCTACGGCACCAACAACGAGTTCGGCTTCGACTATCTTCGCGACAATATGAAGTTCGCCCTCGAAGATTATGTCCAGCGTCCCCTCTCCTACGCCATCGTCGACGAGGTCGACTCCATCCTTATCGACGAGGCGCGCACCCCGCTCATCATCTCCGGGCCGAGCCAGTCCTCGAGCCAGCTTTACGCCACGGTGAATCGCGTCATGCCGATGCTCAAGAAGGGGGAGGTGATCGAGCACCGCGACGGAAAGATCGGGCAGAGCTTCAAGGAATACACCGGCGATTTCACCATCGATGAGAAAGCCCGCTCGGCCGCGCTCACCGAGGAGGGGGTCGCCAAGGTCGAGCGTCTGCTCGGCGTGGAGAACCTCTACGATCCAAGATATATCGAGCTGCTCCACCATGTGAACCAGTCGCTCAAGGCCCATGCCCTCTTCAAGCGCGATGTCGACTATGTGGTCAAGGACAACGAGGTCATCATCGTCGACGAGTTCACCGGTCGCCTCATGCCGGGGCGGCGCTGGAGCGACGGACTGCACCAGGCGGTCGAAGCCAAGGAAGGGGTGAAGATCGCCAGCGAAAATCAGACCCTTGCCACCATCACCTTTCAGAACTACTTCCGCATGTACGACAAGCTCGCCGGCATGACCGGGACCGCGGACACCGAATCGGCCGAATTCCACGAGATCTACAAGCTCGAGGTCTCGGTGATCCCCACCAACCGGGCAATGGTGCGCAAAGACCTCCCCGATCTTATCTACAAGACCGAGAAGGAGAAATTCAATGCGGCCATCGAGGAGATCGTCGAGGCCAACAAGAAGGGGCAGCCGGTCCTCGTCGGGACGATCTCCATTGAGAAATCCGAGTATCTGAGCGAGGTCCTGCGCAAAAGGGGGATCGCCCACAACGTCCTCAACGCCAAGCAGCACGAGCGCGAGGCCGAGATCGTCGCCCAGGCCGGTCGCCTCGGCGCGGTCACCATCGCCACCAACATGGCGGGCCGCGGCACCGACATCATCCTGGGGGGGAATCCGGAGCTGCTCGCCCGCAAGGAGGCCGCTTCCGCGGAAAACCCCGAGGAGGCCTTCCCTGCCCTCCACGAGAAATACCGCAAGGTCTGTGCTCAGGAAAAGGAGGCCGTTCTTGCAGCCGGCGGTCTCTTCATCATCGGCACCGAGCGGCACGAGTCGCGGCGCATCGACAACCAGCTTCGGGGACGTTCCGGCCGTCAGGGCGACCCGGGACAGAGCCGATTCTATCTTTCGCTCGAAGACGACCTGTTGCGCATTTTCGGCTCTCACCGTGTCGCCTTCGTCATGGACAAGCTCAAGATCCCCGAGAATGAGCCGATCGAGCACGGCATCATCTCAAAGGCGATCGAGAACGCCCAGAGGAAAGTCGAAGGGCACAACTTCGAGATCCGCAAGCACCTCATCGAATACGACGACGTCATGAACAAGCAGCGCGAGGTGATCTACACCCAGCGCAAGGAGGTTCTTGCCGGGGAGAACATCCGCGAAACCGTCGAGTCGATCCTTCACGAAACGGTCGAGGACATGGTGGCGACCTTCTGCCCCGAGAAAGCTCACCCGCCGGAGTGGAACTGGAGCAGCCTGTCCGAAGATTTTTACACACAGTTCAATATTCACCCCGAGCTCCCCGACCCCGAGCAGAGCTCGATCCGGCGGGAGGAACTGGAGGAGTTGCTCAAGAAGCAGGCCTTCGGACGTCTCGCCGAGCGGGAGGAAGAATTCACCACGCCGGTCATGGAGCATCTGATGAAGGTGTTGCTGCTGCAGACCATCGACGCACAGTGGAAGGACCACCTCCTCTCCATCGATCATCTCAAGGAAGGGATCGGCCTGAGAGGGTACGCCCAGCGCAACCCGAAGCAGGAATACAAGAAGGAGGCCTACGCGCTCTTCATGGGGATGATGGAGCGCATTCGGCAGGAGGTCCTTCAGAAGCTCTTCAGAGTGCAGCTCGCCCGCCAGGAGGACGTCGACAGAATGGAGGCCGAGCAGCGTAAAAGGCGCATCGTTCTGAACAGGACGCCCGCCGAGGAGCAGGTTGCCAAGCCCGTGACCCGCGACGAGGAGAAGGTCGGTCGCAACGACCCCTGCCCCTGCGGCAGCGGCAAGAAATACAAAAAGTGCTGCGGAGCCTAAACGTTTTCCTCCTGCAACGATGAGCACCATTGAGCATTCCTCCTGGAGAGCCAAGCCATGAAAGACGACATGATCAAGGGGGTGAAGGGGTTCAAGTTCTCCGCCCGTTCGGCAGGCATCAAGAAATCGGGCAAACCCGATCTGGCGCTGATCTATTCTGAGGTGCCGGCACGCTGCGCGGGGGTCTTCACCACCAACAAGGTCGTCGCCGCGCCGGTCCTGGTGACCGCTCCCCGGGTCGAAACCGGATCGTGTCAGGCCGTGCTGGTCAACAGCGGCAATGCCAACGCCTGCACCGGCGAACAGGGGATGCGCGACGCCCTGCAGTGCGGCGCGCTGGCAGCCCGCGCCCTGGGAATCTCTGAAGAGATGCTGGCCGTATCGTCCACCGGCGTCATCGGACATCTCCTCCCCATGGAGAAGTTCGAGCGCCATGTGCCGCACCTTGCTGCGGACCTGGTGGCGGACGGCGCCGAGAGCGTCGCCCGGGCGATCATGACCACCGATGCCTTCTCCAAGATGGCCTCGGCCCGGGAGCATGTCGAGGAGACCGAATACACTCTGCTCGGGATCGCCAAGGGGGCGGGGATGATCCACCCCAATATGGCGACGATGCTCGCCTTCGTCCTCACCGATGCCGTGGTGGAGCCTCAGTTTCTCCGGGAAGCCCTGCGCCGTGCGACGGACGTCTCCTTCAACAGCATTACCGTCGACGGCGACACATCGACCAACGATATGGTGCTGCTTATGGCCAACGGAGTGGCGCAAAACGCCGAGATCCGCGGCGGGACACCGGCCGGGGAGGCTTTCTGCGCCGCTTTGAACCGTGTCATGCTCGACCTGGCCAAGATGATCGTGCGTGACGGCGAAGGGGCGACAAAGCTGGTGGAGATTCGCGTGCGGGGCGCTGTCGACGAGGCCGATGCGCGTCGGGCTGCCTGCGCGATTTCGACCTCCAGTCTCGTCAAAACCGCCTTTTTCGGTGAAGACGCCAACTGGGGTCGCATCATCGCGGCGGCAGGATACTCCGGAGCCGCTCTTGATCCGGAGCGCATCGATATCCTTTTCGAGGACATCCCCGTCGTCCGCAATGGAATCGGCACCGGGAAGGATTTGGAGGAAAAGGCGAGCGAAATCCTGAAGCGAAACGAATTCACCGTCATTGTCGATCTTCATCTCGGCCCCGCAGAGGCCTCCTACTACACCTCGGACCTGACCTACGACTACGTGAAGATCAACGCGGCGTACCGCACTTGAAATCGAGGCAGTAGGCTGAGGAATGCAAGGATGGTTGAAACCCTTCATTCCTCAGCCTTCATCCTTCATCCTTTGTTATGATTCTTTCCCCCGCCCCCTACATCGACCATACCCTTCTGCGCCCGGAGGCGACCTCTGTCCAGATCCGGGCTCTTTGCGAAGAAGCGGTTGAGCACGGATTTGCCGCCGTCTGCATTCCCCCCGTTTTCGTCCCGCTGGCCGCCGATCTGCTCTACGGATCGGAGGTCGCTCTTGCGACGGTCGTCGGGTTTCCCTTCGGATACTGCTCTCCTGCGGTCAAGGCCTTTGAGGCGGCTAAGGCGGTCGCTGAAGGGGCGAGAGAGATCGACCTGGTGATTCACCTCGGGGCTGCCCTGGAAGGGAGGCTCGAGGCCGTCGAGGAAGAGATCCGGGGGGTCGTGCGCGCCTCTTCAGGGGCGAAGGTCAAGGTGATCCTCGAATGCAGCGCTCTGGATGATCCCCTCAAGGAAGCCCTGACCCTGCGGGTCGTTGCATCGGGCGCCGCATTCGTCAAGACCTCCACCGGATTCGGGGCGGGCGGCGCATCGGTGCACGACGTACGCCTGCTGGCGCGCGCTGCGCAGGGCCGCATCGGTGTCAAGGCTTCGGGCGGAATCCGCGACCTTGCTATTCTCAAGGAACTCGTCGATGCGGGGGCGACCCGCATCGGCACCAGCTCAGGGGCGCGGATCATGGATGAGTGGCATCGGGAGGGCGGGAAATAATGGCGGGCGATGGAGGAAGAGTCGTACTCATTGTTCTGGACGGCGCGGGAATCGGCGCCCTGCCGGATGCCGATCTTTACGGAGACGCCGGGGCCGACACCCTGGGGCATGTCGCCCGGGCGTGCGGCGGGCTGCACCTGCCCCAACTTCAGAGCCTGGGGCTCGGCAATCTTCTCGATCTTCAGGGCGTCCCGCCCTTGCCCGCTCCGAAAGGGCATTTCGGGCGTCTGCGCGAACGCTCCGTCGGCAAGGACACCACCACCGGGCACTGGGAGCTCGCCGGGATGATCCAGGAGCGCCCCTTTGCCGTCTTCCCCGCAGGCTTTCCCCCGCCGATCATCGAAACCTTTACCCGGGAAACCGGTCTTCTCCCTCTGGGCAACATCGCCGCCAGCGGGACCGAAATCCTGAAAGATCTCGGAGAAGAACATCTGCGCACCGCCCGCCCCATCGTCTACACCAGCACCGATTCGGTCTTCCAGATCGCGGCTCACGAAGAGGTGATCCCCGTAGAGCGCCTTTACGAAATCTGCCGGACAACCCGGCGCATTCTCGACCCCTGGCACGTCGGGCGGGTGATCGCCCGCCCCTTCATCGGCACCTGCGCCGCCGACTTCAGGCGCACCTCCCGCCGGCACGACTTCTCCATTCCCCCCACTGCGCCGACCCTTCTCGACGCCTTGGAGTCGGCCGCAATCAGCGTCTGCGGCGTCGGCAAGATTCGTGACATCTTCGCAGGGCGAGGGATCACGCGCGCGATCCCCACAAAAGACAACGCCGAAGGCATGACAATGACGCTCGAGGCCTTGGCGTCCACCGACAGAGGGCTGATCTTCACCAATCTCGTCGATTTCGACATGCTCTACGGCCATCGCCTCGACGCCCAGGGCTTCGGCAGAGCGCTGGAGTTCTTCGATGCCTGGCTCCCCTCGCTCCTGAACGCGCTCACCTCCTCCGACCTGCTTCTGATCACGGCCGACCACGGCTGCGATCCCACGACTCCCGGCACAGACCACACCCGCGAGTATGTTCCTCTTCTGGTCTGGCGTCAGGGGCAGGAAAAGGGGATCGATATCGGTGAACGGGAGAGTTTCGCTGATGTCGCCGCGACGGTGGCCGATTTTTTCGACATCCCGTTCGCGACAGGAAAGAGCGTGCTGGCGCCCGGCAAAAACTGAACAGCAGGGGCGCAGGAGGTGGGAAAATCAGGCGTCCGTCAGCCAAGGGGTTGCAGACGCAGTTTTAATACTTTAGTATGAGTTCCGCACGGCAGCTCAAAGGAGCCGAAGGGTTACGCGGCTTCGGAGCTGATCGGGGGCGAGGCGACCGAGGCGCCGTCCCTTCTCGGCGACTTCCTTCAGAAAGCGGTTCTCGAGAAAAGCTTCGAGGGCCGAACGGTCCTCCTCTGAAAGATCGGTGAACTCGATGCCGACTCCTTGAAGATAGCCGTTGTTCGGGTCCGGATGGACACGGTAGAGGACGCGCCCTTCGATCTCGAGCTCCCTGCCCATTCCCATCAGGGGAATCAGGACCCTGAGGCGGTCCTCCTTTTCAAGGCGGACTCCCGTCTTGATGAAGAGGCCGTGATTGCTCAGGCTCAGAACCTCGCTCAGCAGCGATATTTTTCCCCGGCAGAGCATGCCGGGAATCTGCACGGAAAGGCGCAGGTTCTTGCGGGGATGTTTTTCTATGTGTTTCTGAAGCAGGGCAAAGAGCGCGAAGATGTCGAGGGGGACAGGCAGGAGTTCATGGGGGAGGTCGATGCCGTCGGCGTCCTGCGCTTCGGCCAGAACGATCAAGGGAGAATCGCTCGAACCCAGACGCCGGTCGACTTCAGCGCGCAGGGCCGGGTCCCTGTTCAGAAGGGAGGCCCCGAGGATCAGCAGATCGGGGGGGCTTTCCCTGAGAAACGAAATCACCTCGGCGGTGCGGGATGTCACCAGGACGCGGTATCCCCAGTGACGCAGCAGGGTCTCGAGGGTAATCAAAAGATTTTCTCGGCTGTCGCCGATCAGCAGACGTTTCATCAGTCGGGTTCTTTCTTTCAGCGGCTCATGTTAGGGAATTTCCCCGGCCGCGGTCAAGGAGAAAGAAGTTCTGAAGTCGTATGTTTTTTTTAAAGGAGGAACGCTATGAAAAAAGTCTTTCTGCTCACGCTGCTCTTTTCCCTTGCCTGTCTCCCCGCCGCAGCTCAGATGAGCGTTACCGACGCGGTGGTCACGACCGCCGTCGTCGACCGCATGCCGGTCGATTCTGTGCAGACCTTTCCGGTCAGCGCCGAGAGGCTCTACTTTTTCACCCACATCGTCGGAGCACCAGAGGAGACCTCCGTCACCCATGTCTGGTATCTCGGCGAGAAGGAAATGGCGAGGATCTCTCTTCCGGTGCGCTCCGCCAACTGGCGAACCTGGTCGAGCAAGACGCTGCTCCCTGAGTGGAAAGGTGAGTGGCGTGTAGAGGTCCTCGACGCCGAGGGAAATCCCCTGACCGAAGTCAATTTCAGCCTCTTCTGAGTGATGATGGTCTTAACGAAAAAAGCGCCCGCAAGGGCGCTTTTTTCGTTGGCAGGTCGAACGAGCTCAGCTCGATGTCTGCGGTTGCTTTTTCCTGCGCCCCTTGGTGCGCGCAGCCCGGGCTTTGGCGAGATTTTCGCCGAGCTGGCGCTCCACCGCCATCTGGCGGCGACTTTCGGAGTAGGAGCGGGCTGCCAGAGGCTGATTGCGGGGAATATCGAAGCGTTTGCGGTACTCGCCGGGAAGCATTCCGTGGTTCGTTTTCAGGTGACGGGCCAGGGTCTTCATCTCCTTGCCGCAGAGCATGCACGTCACTTTGTCTTTTCCGAAGGCCCTCTTTCTGGAGATGGAAGGTGAAGCCTGGGGCTCTTCCACGGCTTCGGCCGGAGCGAGATCTTCGCCCCTCTCCAGGGCGGCGAGGGTCCTGCTCACTTCGGCGATCTCGGCGAGAAGCTCTTCCTTTGTCATCGCCGTCGTCCGGGCATGGGCGGAGACAATCTGTGCGGTCATTTCAAGAATCGTCGGCATTCTTTTCCTCCTGGCGAATGTGATTGAGGCATCCTGATGTCAAAGATGGAAATACTAATACTAAAAACCAGGGTGAAATCAAGTGCAAATTTCGTTTTGAAGGTGAAGAAGGCATTATTTTGTCATCTTTCGAGAGGCGAAATGCATATATGGATTGTTTTACCATGTGAAAAAGAGCACAACCCAAATTTTTGAATTATTGGTTTCGATCGCTTATGGCTGGTTTCAGCTTAACGATATTTCGGACGGTCTGTCTCTTCAGCCGAATCGGTCCGATAGATCGATCAGCTTTGTTTATGTTTACAGATGTCTCGGTTTACAATGGAGCAGAACACACCGATCGAGGCAAAGACGGGATGATGTATGGTGAACGGAAAAGGGAATCAGTTAAATCTTGTGCAGGACTCCCTCCAATGTTGACGTAACGCTTCATAACTACTTGATATTCCCACTAATTAATAATTGACACCGATCCGATGCTGTGCTAGTTTTGCCCTCTGCGGCCGCTTTCAGGCCGAAGGCGGTTCCCGCAGACAAAGGAGGAGGCACTGATGAGCAAGAAGCTGCTGCTTGCAGACGATAGCATTACCATCCAGAAGGTGGTCGGCATCACCTTTGCCGGCCGTGACTACGAGCTGACGGCGGTAGGCGATGGCGATTCGGCCCTGGAGAAAGCCCGCTCCGAACGCCCCGATCTGGTTCTGGCCGATGTCTGCATGCCCGGCAAGAGCGGTTACGAGCTCTGCGCCGCCCTTAAGGACGACCCTTCGCTGTGCGACGTTCCGGTGCTCCTTTTGACCGGGACCTTCGAACCGTTCGACGAATCGAAGGCGAATGTGGCGGGGGCGGACGGATGGGTGGCCAAGCCCTTCGAATCGCAGGCTCTGATCAGGAAAGTGGAGGATCTCCTTTCCCGCCCCGCGCCCGCCGCTTCCGTGAAACCTGCCCCTGTGGAGCCCCCCCCTGTGCTGCAGGAGGAGCCCCAGGCGGAGAAGCCCGTTCGGGACATCTGGGCCGACCTGTCCGATCTCGAGCCTCCCGAAGCTGCTCCTCTGGTGGTCGCTTCTGCCGACCCCTTCGACGCCGCAGGCGATGAAGGGGAAGATTTCGGAACCGAGTCCCTCGTTCCGGAGGGTGACGATCTCTTCGAGGGGTTCTCCACCACGGAAGAAACCGACGATGCGGCCATACTTGACGCTTTCGGGGAAGAGGAGGCGCTGGCGCAAGACGGCGCCCTGGAAATCGATCCGGAAGCCCTCTTCGACGACCAGGACGCCGAGCCGGCCTCGGTTGCCGGTGGAGATGTATGGGACTTCTCCGCGGACGATGAGGAGATCCTTTTCCTGAGCGAGGACGACGTTCTCGACGAGGTGTCGCCAAAGGCCGCTTACGAGATTGAAGAGCCTGCAGCCTTCGATCTGCTTCCCGAAGAGCCTGCCGTGATCCCCGGTGCGCAAGAGCCCGCTTTCGCTGCGGAGCAAACGCCCGATGACGACTGGTTTCAGGCCGAATCCCAGCTCGCCCGCAGCGAGGCTCACGATCTTCTCTCCGAAGAACAGGGCGATTTTCTCTCTGGGGACTACGACGATTTCGCTCTCGAGCTCTCGGAAGAGCAGGATCTTGAGGGAGGAGTTGACGATCTCGAACTGGCGCATCTCGAATCCGGCGTCCCCGACTCGGACGAAGATCTTCCCGCCGAGACGCTCCCTCTCGACAGTTCGCCCGAGGACCCCTTCCAGATCGGCGCCCACGATTTCGTCGCTGCAGATGGCGAACTTCCCGGCGAGGCAGACGACTCCCTCTGGGCCGAAGACGCTGAGCCTCCCGTCCAGACAGGAAAACCGGTCTGGACGGAGGATGTCCCCTCTGCAACCGCGTTTTCGGCCGCTGCGCAGAAGGCCGTCGCCCCCGTTCGTTCCACGGCCTTGGAGGAAAAGGTCGCCGCTCTTTCCGAAGAGGATCTCTCGCGTATCGTGGAGAAGGTCGCCGGCGCCGTCATCGAGCGCCTGGCGAAGTCAATGCTCGAGCGCATCGCCTGGGAGGTCGTTCCCGATCTTGCCGAGGTGATGATCAAGGAAGAAATTCGCAAGATCCGCGAGGAAGTGAAGTAGATTCGCCTTAAACAGAGTGCCCCGTGCGGCTAATCGAGTCTTCTAATCCTGGTTCTTTTCGGCGCTGTCTGCGTTGCGCCAACTTGATTTAGCACATGGCTAGGCCTGCGTTGGCGACGCCTTGACAGCACCAAAAATACCTCAGAATT
>JARFUG010000066.1:5697-17996 GCA_029289095.1 Desulfuromonadales bacterium | reverse complement strand
AGAAACCATCCCGCCGCCACAATCTGAAGAAGCAGAAAGATCCCGAACCCCGCCTGATACCCCGCTGGATGATACCCTCCGGCAGGGGTCTCCGGCCACAGGCCGATGATCGCCCCGATCACCCACTGGGCGATGAAGGCCCCGAGGAAGCAGGGCATGTTGAGGGCCGTGTTGGCTCGACCGGCCAGCCTTTGCGGAAACGTCTGCGACAGGATGGCGTAAGGGAGGATGCAGGCGGTTCCGCCGAATCCGAAGAGGAACCAGAGCAGCGCCGGCGGAAGGGGGGCGTTCCAGACCAGAAGAACCTGCACCGCCATGAAGGCGCTCATCGCCCAGATCAGCACCGCCTTGGGGGAGACTCCCCGCAAGGCGAGGCGCTCGGTGAGCAGACCGTAGAAGAAGTAGCCGATGATCATCGCCACGGAGAGGACGAGAAGTGAGAGGGCGACGCCGTCCCGGTCGAGCCCTGCCATGTCGCGCAGCCAGGGGCCCGCCCATAGTCCGGGAATCGCCAGAAAGGCCGACTGGCCGAGAATGGCCAGGGGAGCGATGCGCCAGAACTCCCTGCTGGTGTAGACGGTGTGGACGCCCTGCAGTTGCTCCGCCAGAGACTCCCCGGTCGGCTTCTCATGGGAGCGAGGAACGACGAAATAGATGACGGCTGCGGTAAAGAGCGTGAGGAGACTCAGCAGCAGGAAAACGCCGCGCCAGTCGATGACGTGCAGGGCGGCCTCCACCGGCGCGGTGGCGAAGAGCGCCCCCATCCCTCCCGAAACCATCTGCACGCCGTTGGCGAAGGGGAGACGCTCGGGGGGAAGCCACTGGGTGAAGGCTTTGAAGGCCGCCATGAGGCAGGCCGAGACGCCAAGACCGATGAGCGCTCGCCCGACGATCAGGGCGGCGAGGCTCTCGGCCTGAGAAAAGATGAAAGCCCCTGCTGCAGCAAAGAGAAGAAGAACGGCTTCGACCCGCCGCGGGCCGTACCGGTCGAGCAGGACCCCCAGGGGGAGCTGAAAGGCGGCAAAGGCGAGGAAGTAGGCCGAGGTCAAAAGCCCCAGCGCGGCCGGCTCGAGCCCCAGGTCACTGACAAGGTTGGGGGCCAGGACCGCGTTGACCATGCGGTAGACGTAGGAAAAGAAATAGCCGAGGGCAAAGGGGAGAAAGACGCGCAGCAGTGTCGAAATCGGCAGGGAGGACATAACTCAATTCCAGATCAAAGTCACGGGCAGCAGGCTGACGGAAAAAGGGGCAGAATCGGTTCTGCCCCTTTGATTACATATTCAGGTTAAGGATGCAACGATCAAGTTCACATCATAAAGATGGCGAGAATGGTCGCGACTAAAAGCCCTGCCATGACCGCGATGAAATTCCTTCGCACAAGGTCGATCGGTCTGACCCCTGCGATCCCCGCATCGGCGACGACTCCGAAGGCCCAGGCCGTCAGCGTTCCCCCGCCGGCCCAGATCGCCGCTACCTGCCCAAGGGCCGCGAGAGTGGCGACATCGACGCCGGTCGGTCCCCCGAGGGAGGCGGCGAGCGATCCGACCAGAGGAAGCCCCGAAAAGCCCGAACCGTCCAATCCGGTCAACAGCCCGACGAGCACGATCCCGAAAGCCAGCGGTATGGCGCTCAGGGGGATGTTTGCGGCCAGCGCCGTTCCGAGGTCAAACATGTAGCCCGGGGTCCCTTCACCGAGAATCGCTGCCGCGTGCCGGGGGGCGCCGATGAAGAAGAATCCGGCGATGGGGATGACGGGGGCGAAGACCTTGATGGCGAAGAGGAATCCGTCACGGAGAAATTCGACGATCTTCTCCAGACCGTGCCCCCTGTGGTGGGTCACCGTTGACAGCATCATCATGACGGCGGCGGCCCCGCCGAGAAGCGCCGTGGCACTCCCGCCCCGGATCCCGGGGATATCGGGGTTGATATTGGATCTGACCATGATGAAGACGATGGTGAAGAAGACGAGGGGAACAAGAGCCGCGAAGATCTTCGCGTATCCGGGATATTCGGTGGGCGCCTCGGTCTGCAGGAGTTCGGTCGATTGCGGCTTGCCGCTGAAGATCTCCTTGCGCAGCATGAAGAAGGCGACGACCAGTGCAACCAGACCGGCGGTCCAGCCGAGCATCGCCCCCTTGGTCAAGACCAGTCCGACATCGACACCGGCAGCGCGGGCAGTGATGGCGGGCGCCCCCTGCAGGACGACGTCCCCCGAAAGAGCCATGCCGTGGCCTGCGAGGTTGAGGGCCTGCGCAGCGGCCATCGGCGAGAGCCCTGCGGCGATCGCGACAGGGATCAGAATCGTCCCGACCAGAGCGACGGCCGGCGTCGGCCAGAAAAAGGTTGCTGCCAGAAACATCACGCCTGCCAAGGCCCAGAAGGCGACGGCCGGTTTGCGCATGAGCCGTTTGGCCGGGGCGACCATGAGATAATCCGCCCCCATGCTCTGCAACGCCTTGAGCATGGAGACCATCAACGCGATGACGAGCATGATGTCGAAGAGTTCGGTTCCGGCCCTTTCGAGCGCCTTGAATACCGTCTGTGCCCCGCCCACCAGGGTTCCCTGTGAAATGATGCCGATCAAAAAGATGCCGGCGAGGCAGGGAAGCACCACATCCCTGCGGAAAATCATCAGCAGGATGACCGTCAGGACAATCGCCAGGTAGAGCCAGTGTAGTAAAGTCAGCGTCGTTTCCATACCTTGTTCTCCGCACATTCAGGATTGGATAGATGTGAAACTGCCTCGAATTTCAACGGACCAGATTCGTTACTTCTTTGTAAATGTTCCCGTCATCCCTGCGGTCTCCACTCTCCTTTCAATCTCCCGAACATCGGTGCTGTAGAGTCCCAACTGATTCATCCTGTCAAAGAAAACCGAACCGGAAAAGGTGTACTTCAGCCCCATACCGCCTTCCGTGCCCATCTGCTCCCTGACATACCCGATCGCCTCACCTACAGCGAGAGAACGGGGAAGAATGATCGGTTTTTCGTTTTTCAGATACTTGACCGCGTTGTGGCCGGCCAGGGTCCCGGTGCAGATGGCCTCGGTATGCCCGACCAGCAGCCCTGCCTTCTCGCCTGCGCAGAAGAGATTGTCGACACCCTCCACTTTCAGGGCGTCGTTGCGAGGGGACATGTTGAAATAGCGAACGGAGTTGCCGAGACCGCCGGTGTAGGGATCCTCAAAACGGGCGTTTTCGAACCCGGGAATCTCCCGCAGGATGTCGAGCGGATAGAAGGGGCTCATCAGCTTGGCGTGGCCGGTGTTCAGCAAAATGATATTCTCCTCGAAGGCCGCCCCGGCGTACTGCTGGCATGCCTTTATGGCGTTCTTTCCGCTGACCCTTTTGGCCTCGGGGATGGGGACGACGGCCACCCCCTTTTCGTGCAACCCGGCAGTGATCGCGGGGGAGAGGGATTCGAGAAGGAGCTTGCACGATCCGCTCATGGCGCCGACCTGCTCCCCTTTTTTCCCTGTCATCTCCTTGACGCCGGCCTTTTCAGCCAGGCTCACGCGCCCGCCGAAGGAGGGGCAGCGCAACACGCACATGGCGCAGCCGTTGCCGTGCTTGATGCAGTTGGGCATCGGACCGGCCGTGCCGGTGGTGTCGATGAAGACGTCCGCCTCGAGGCGGATTGTTTCTTTGCGGTGCTTTCCGATCACCGCCTTGATCGAGCCGCCAGACATCTCCACGTCTTCGATCCGGGTCGACGTGAGGACGTCGACGCCGGCCTTCTCGAGCAATCGCCTGACGGCCGGCTCGATGGTCGCCACGCTGTAGAGAGAGGCATGGCGATGGCCCGGAAACTCGATATTTTTATAGGGACTGTGCTCGTCCGTGAGCTGAAAGAGCTCTCCGCCGCCCATGGCGATCATCTCTTCGGTCGCAGTAAAGCGGCCGTTGTTTCGCATGATCCCGCCGACGAGCCCTGTTCCCAGGAGCATGTCCGTACGTTCGAGAAGCGTGACGTCTCCCCCTTCTTTGCTGGCGGAAAGAGCCGCTGCGCATCCGGCCCAGCCTCCTCCGACAATAATGGTCTTCGTCTTCATGCTTATCTCCTTTGCCCTTGAAAAAATCGGCGTGATCTTCGCTTTGAAAAAATTTCGAGTTTCTGAACGTTCGTAGTCTGACGAGCAGAAAGGCTAGGGTTATGGCTTGCATGTATGAAAACATGCGAGAGAGAATCTGTAAAATAGTGTTTTATTGTATGGGGTCAAGGCAGGGCCTATGCCGCCCAGGATCACTTAAAAATTTGCATGAATTCAGCCACATAGGCAGCTTTCCACGAAAACAACCTGATTTTATTGGATGGAATTAAGATTGTAGATCTTCCTTCACGGAGACGAAGGAGACCCGTCGGAGGTCGCCATTCTAGCAGGGTCCCGCCTTGAAGGCTATCGCTCGAAGGTGTTCAATATCGACACGCGTTTTTAAACGCCCCTCCCCTCAAAAAAAGGGCGCCGACCGGGGACGAAACCCGGCGGCGCCAATCACACGAGAGAGAAGGTTTTGGGTGGAGAGCCCGGGGAGATCCGAAACCCGGCAGATCTCAGGGATATCGTCATCGTGCGCACCAGGCGGTGCGCATCGTTCGATGGAGAAACGCCGTCAGGGCTGGGGAGGAATCCCCCCTTCCGGCCAGTTCGGGGGGAGGCGATCATGGCGTTCGAACGGCTCTTTCTCGGCAGCCTGGGCCGACGGAACGAGCAGAACGGGGACCTCGGCGCGGCGGACGACATCATTGGCGACGCTTCCGAGGAGCGCCTCGCGGAAAAAGCCCTTCCCATGGTTGCCCATCACGATCAGGGAAGCGGGGTCCTGCGCGCAGCGGCGCAATATCTCCCTGGAGGCCGTTCCTGTCTTCCAGACGACCTCCACAGCACTGCCGAGAGACTCCAGACGCTCCTTCATCTGCTCCAGGCTCTTCTTTTTTTCTTCGATCCGGCGCTTGTCCATGTCCTTTTGCTTACTGAGCGCGACCTGGGTCAACGGCATCTCGGCATAATTGCGGCTGAAGACGTGCATCAGGGTGATCTTCGACCTGAATTCACCGGCCATCTGCTCGACGTAGCCGAAGGCGCGCTCGGAAGCGTTGGAGAAATCGGTGGCGAAAAGGACGCTCGAAAAAAGATTGCCGCATACCGAGGCGTTGCAGACCTTTCCCTTCCCGGTGACTTTGATTCGGGACAGAAATACCGGGCGGCGGGCAGTCTGAAGGAGGCGGAAGGAGACGCCGCCGAGAGTCGACTTGACCAGGCTGTGGCCGTGCGACCCGATGAGAATGGCCGAGACGTCGTGTCGATCGGCCAACACGTTGAGGTCGCGGGCCGGGATGCCAAACTCCAGGGCCGTCTCCACTTCGATCCCCTGGCTCTCGAGACGCTCCTTCTGGGGGGCCAGATGGGCGGGGGCCTGCGCTTTGAACATGTCCTCGAGCCCCCGGGTATTGGCGACATAGACGATATGGGCCAGAATCGCCTTCTTTACCCCGAAAGACTTCAACTCCGCAGCGCAATCGATGAGGCAGTCAGATGCCGAAGAGAAGTCTGTTGCGATGAGGATTTTTTCAAACATGGCGCCTCCCAGGACAAATGCCGATGCGATGAACGCGACCGTCTCAATAAAGCTGTTTTACCCTACTCAATCCCTATTTCACTCAATCAAGCTTTCATCTTGCTGTCATGAGAACACGACCATGGCGCTCTTGTAAAATAATGTTTTATTCTACCGGGTCAAGACAGAGCCTATACCCCTGACGTCAGGCGGATCCTCTTTTCTGATACAGCGACCCGGTAGGGGTCTCCAGAAACGAGGGAAGCGAAATATCTTCCTGCCTGATGAGGCCCTGCGGCGGCAGATCTCCCCTGGCCACCAGTTCGACCACGGCGCAGACCGCCCCTGCGGTGGTCCACGAGATGGCCCGCCACATTCGTCCCGCGATTTGGTGAGGGTAGTATCCGCGTACGAATTCCTCGCGGCGCAAGATGCCGTCCTTGCGCCCTTCGACAGCGGCGTGCACGTAAACGACGTCGTCGTTGACCGGAGGCTTGGCGTTGACGAGGATCTCCCCTGCCCGCTTGCGATCGTTCTTCATCAGGAGCTCCTCGAAGAAAAAGCGCATGAGCTTGCAGTGTCCCGGGTAGCGGATCGTCTTGTAGTTGAGGGCGTCCACACGCCCTTCGTAGGTGTCGCACATGGTGCCGAGACCGCCGGAGGTCGTGAAGGCTTCGAGTTGATGGCCGTGGATGACGATCGTCTCCAGTCCCTCCATCGGAGGGACCTGCGCCTTTTTTCCGTCGACGATCACGTCGCACGGATTGAGGTACTCGTTGACGACCCCTTCGGGAGACCAGTTGAAGGCATAGCCGAGAAGACCCCGAGGGTGCTGGGGCAAGGCGCCGACGCGCAGCTCGATGCTGCGCACCTCGTCGAAACGCGAGACGAGATCGGCGCCGACGATGGAGATGAACCCGGGCGCCAGGCCGCATTGCGTCGCCATCACCCCTTTGGCGGTGGGCGCAAGGGCCTGAATGGCGCGGGCGATGGCGACGTCTTCGGTGAGATCGAAATAGTGACGCCCGGACGCGTGAGCAGCCCGGGCGACAAGGAGGTTCAGATGGTGGGGAAGGCAGCTCACGACGGCGTCGTGCCCTGCAAGGTGGTCCAGAAGCGCCTGTTCGGCAATTTCACTTTTGAAGACGGGATAGGGCGTCTCCGGGGGGGGAGAGGCGTCCATACCGGTCACCCGGTAGCCTTCCTGGTCCAGAAGGGTTGCAACGAGCGAGCCGACCTTGCCGAGCCCGATCACCAGCACCGATTCGATGATTTTCGTCATGGGCGCCTCCTCCCCAACGAGAGAAGCCCCTCAATTCGAGGAGGCCGTGTTCAGAAAGGACAAGAATGTTGAGCAAGGGCCTCGGACCCGGACCCCCCTGTCCGCTTCGCGGCTTCCCCCCTATTTCATAGGGGGGACCTTGCCCTACCCCCCTGTTTCACAGGGAGGTGTGGCCCGCAGCGCCGGGGGGGGCCTGAAGGAGCTTCAGACCCGCTCCACGACGAGGGATATCCCCTGACCGACCCCGATGCACATGCTGCACAGCGCTCGCTTGCCCCCGGTTCGCTGAAGCTGGTGGACGGCGGTGGTCACCAGGCGTGCGCCGCTCATCCCCAGCGGATGCCCGAGAGCGATGGCGCCCCCCTGGGGGTTGATGCGCGCATCGTCGTCGGCCAGGCCGAGCTCCCGCGTGCAGGCAAGCGCCTGGGCAGCGAAGGCTTCATTGAACTCAAGTATATCAAAATCCTTCAGTCCCAGGCCGAGTCGTGCAAGGAGCTTGAGGGTCGCGGGCACGGGGCCGATCCCCATGATGCGGGGAGGGACTCCCGCCGTCGCCATCCCGAGCACCCGCGCCCTGGGCGCGAGGCCGTAGCGCTTTATCCCCTCTGCGCCGGCGAGCAGCAGAGCTGCCGCGCCGTCGTTGACGCCGGAGGCGTTGCCGGCGGTGATCGTTCCTTCGGCGAACATCGCCTTGAGCTTGGCGAGTTGCTCAGCGGACGTCGCACGGGGGTGTTCGTCCTTTTCCACGATGAGGGGCTCCCCCTTGCGCTGCGGGATCTGGACGGGGACGATCTCCTGCGCCAGCCGCCCGTCCTGCTGGGCTGCGGCCGCCTTCTGCTGGCTCCAGAGGGCGAAACGGTCCTGGTCTTCGCGGCTGATGCCGAACTCGCGGGCGAGATTTTCCGCAGTCTCCGGCATCGAATCGGTGCCGTAAAGGGCGTGCAGCTTCGGATTGACGAAGCGCCAGCCGATGGTCGTGTCGAAGATTTCCGCGGTGCGGGAGAAGGGGGTTTCGGGCTTCCCCATTACAAAGGGGGCGCGCGACATGCTTTCGACCCCGCCGGCGATCACCACGTCGGCCTCGCCCGCCCGGATCGCCTGCGCGGCACTGCCGACCGCATTGAGCCCGGAGCCGCACAGCCGGTTGATTGTACTGCCGGGAACCCTTTCGGAGAGTCCGGCCAGCAGCAGCGCCATGCGAGCGACGTTGCGGTTGTCTTCCCCGGCCTGGTTCGCGCAGCCGAGAATCACCTCGTCCAGCGCCTGCCAGTCGACGGCGGGATTGCGCTCCATCAAGGCCCTGATGGGGATGGCGGCAAGATCGTCGGTGCGCACCGACGAGAGAGTCCCGCCGTAGCGGCCGATCGGCGTGCGGATCGCGTCGCAGATAAAAACTTCATTCATCGTCCCTGTCTCCTTCCCCTAGAAGAGTTCGACCTTGGCGCTCTGCTTGATTTTGCGAAATCCGCCCAGCATCGCCTCGGCGAGGGCATCGATTTCCTTCTCGGTCATCGGCGTCGAGAGGGTCCCCGAGCAGGTGTTGATCATCATGATGCCGTTATCGAACAGGTGATCGAGAAGCATCTTGATCCAGGCGGCCTCCTCCTTCGTCTCGAAGGCTTCGCGGTAGTTCCTCGGCGCTTCGGGCTTCATGTGGACGCGGAACATGGAGCCGCCGCCGGTGACGCACGCCGGGATATCCGCGATATGGATCGCCTCGGCGATCTGGTCCCGCGCCCGGTCGCCCAGGCGGTTGATCCGATCCACGGCCTCCCTGTCGAAGAGCTCCATGGAGACGCGCCCGGCGGTCATGGTGATGGGATTGGCCGAGAAGGTCCCCGAGAGGGGGAAGAGGAGCTTTTCGGAGCGCGGGTTCATGACCTCCATCACGTCCGATCGGCCGGCGATGGCCCCGACGGGGAATCCTCCGCCGATCATCTTCCCCATGGCGGTCAGGTCCGGGCGCACATCGTACCACTGCTGCGCGCCGCCGTAGTTAAAGCGAAAGGTGATCACCTCGTCGCACACCAGAAGGGCGCCGTTCTCCCGGGTCCACTTGTGGATCGCGCGAACGAAATCGGCCGAGGCCGGCACGAGCCCGACGCGGTGGGGGACGAGATCGAGAAGGACGCAGGCGAGTTCATCGGCGTGGTTGTCCAGGATCTCGATCGCCCTCACCGGATCGTTGAAGGGGATGATGACCACGTCGCCCAGCGCCGAGGCGGGGGTGCCGTGAGAGACCGGTACGCTTGCCGGGCTCGTGGCCTCCCCCCACGTCGCGGGAGAGGCGGTCTGGCTCACCTCGGCGTAGTCGTACAGGCCATGGTAGGCCCCTTCGACCTTGGCGATCTTGGGACGCCCGGTGTAGGCGCGGGCCGCCTTGAGGCAGCTCATCACCCCTTCGGTGCCCGAGTTGACGAACCTGACCTTGTCGAACCCTTCGCTTCGGCTGCAGATATGCTCGGCGTAGAGGACTTCGGCCTCGGTCGCCAGGGTGAAGGCCGTCCCCTTCCGGAGTTGCTCTGTGACGGCCGCCACGACGGCGGGGTGGGCGTGGCCATGGATCAGCGCCGCCATGTTGTTGGCGAAATCGATGCGCTTGACGCCGTCGATGTCGGTGACGTAGCACCCCTCGCCCCGCTCTGCGTAAAGAGGGTGAGGATGACGAAGAACGGTGTTGCGGCTCACCCCGCCGGGAAGGACCTTGCAGGCCCGCTGGTAGAGCTCGGCGCTCTTGGAAACTTCCGCATGTTTTATCGCTTGCTCAGTCATGGTGGTCACCTTGGGAAATACGGCGGTAGCGCCGCTGATCTGTCTTCTGCCTTCTGTCTTCCGTCCTCAGTCCAACCCATTGCCCTTGCGCAACTTGCACCCCGTCCTCTGCTGGACATAGTCGAAGTCGACACCGGGCGCGAGCTCGGCGACCTCGAACCCCTCGGGGGTCAGGTCGATGACGGCAAGGTCGCTATAAATCCGGCTGACGACCCCTTGGCCGGTCAGAGGATAGGTGCACGATTCGACGAGTTTCGGTTCACCTTCGGCAGTGCAGTGCTGGGTAATGACATAGATCGTCGGAACGCCGGCCACCAGGTCCATGGCGCCCCCCACCGCGGGGATGGCGTCGGGGGCTCCGGTCGACCAGTTCGCCAGATCTCCCTTCTCGGAGACCTGCATCGCCCCCAGGACGCAGATGTCGATATGCTCCCCCCGGATCATGGCGAAGCTGTCGGCGTGATGGAAGAACGAGGCCCCGGGAATCGCGGTGACCGCCTTCTTTCCGGCGTTGATCAGCTCGGGGTCCTCGCATCCGGGCGCAGGGGGAGGTCCCATCCCCAGCAGACCGTTTTCCGTATGATAGATCACTTCGCGCCCTTCGGGGACGTAGCGCGCCACCATCTCGGGGATGCCGATCCCCAGGTTGACATAGGAGCCGCCGGGGATGTCGAGGGCGGCCCGCGCCGCCATCTCTTCACGGCTCCAGCCGGGGGCCTTCTCCTTTTTCGCTGTCATGGTCATGGATAAGTCCTCCCTTCGGCGACGAGTCTCGACTCCTGGGCGGGGTTGGCCACCAGGACGACGCGGTTCACGAAGATCCCCGGGGTGACGACCACTTCGGGATCGATCTCGCCGAGCTCTACGATCGAGCTCGCCTGGACGATGGTCGTCTTTGCGGCCATCGCCATGATGGGGGCGAAGTTGCGCGCCGTCTTGTTGTAGGTGAGATTGCCGTGGCGGTCGGCGCACTGGGCCTTGATGAGGGCGAAGTCGGCTCTCAGCCCGTACTCCATGACGTACTCGCGTCCGCCGAAGGCGCGGATCTCCTTCCCCTCGGCCAGGGGGGTCCCCACGGAGGTCGCCGTGTAGAAGGCCGGGATACCGGCTCCGCCGGCCCGGATGCGCTCGGCCAGCGTCCCCTGGGGGACGAGCTCGAGCTCGATCTTCCCGCTGCGGTAGAGCTCGGGGAAAACCTTGGAGTTGGTCGTGCGCGGGTAGGAGCAGATCATCTTGGCGACCTGGCCGTTTTCGATCAGGGCGGCCAGCCCCACATGCCCGCTCCCCGTGTTGTTGTTCACCACGGTGAGATTTCCGGCCCCCTGGTCGATCAGGGCGTGGATCAGTTCGATGGGGCTGCCGGCCTCTCCGAAGCCGCCGATAAGGACGGTGGCGCCGTCGAAGATGTCCGCGACGGCCGCGGCGGGGGAGCCGATACGTTTATCGATCATAGTTGTTGCCCTCTGTAATTGAGGTGAAGCCTTTTTTCTCACCGCTCGTTCGCTCTGCTCAATCAAGGCGCAAAGAACGCTAAGAAATTCTTGGATTTTTGTTCTTCTTTGCGTCCATCGCGCCTTTGCGGTGAAGGCCTTCTTGCTTTTCTATGTTGGAGCGGATCAGGCCAGGCGCTTGCGCAGGGCGGCTTCGAGCTGCGCTTCGATCTCCTTGAGCTCGTCCTCGAAGAAGTACTTCTCCGTATCGAAGGGCTTGAGCAGGTCGATCTTGTTCTGCTTCTCATCGTACTTGGCATGGAAGACCCGGTCCATCCACTCCATGTTGCGCGACTCGGTGAACTTCAGGGCGAAGCACTTCTCGCCGTTGATCACGGATGTCCCCATAATCGCCAGCTTGCCGGCCGAGATCGTCATCGAGATGTGGCGAGACGGGCGGTTGATGGACGACAGGGAGCGGTAGATGCGGCTGAAGATCTTCTCCACGTCGGCCAGCGAGGCGGTGAAATAGTGATGCTCGCCGGTGGGGCGGGCGCAGTACATGGAATGGAAGCCGATCCCCATCATCGCCAGGATGTGGGCAAGGTCGATCCAGTTCTGCGCCGATTTTTCCACATCGACTTTCCCGCTCTCGTCGGTGAAGAGGCTGATGTGGTTCATCATCGGGCTCTGGCTGCGCACGAAGACGCCGTGGGCCTTGAGGCGGCGGATCGCGGCGATCGTCCTCGGGTTGAGGATCTCGCGCGGGGTGGAGAAGTGGGCCATCCACGCCATCTGGATGCCGTTGTCGTAGAGGCGATCGAAAAGTTCGAGCATCTTGTCGTACTTGCTGCTCAGGATCATCTCCGGGTGGAAGGTGAGCGAGCGCGAACCGAGGCGAACGACCTTGATGTGGCTGAGCGCCGGGTCCTCGATGATCGGCATGATGTACTGCTCGAAGCGGTGCGCCGGCATGAAGCCGCCGTCGCCGCCGGTGATCAGCAGGTCGGTGACCTCGGGGTGGCGCTTGAGATAGTTGTGGATCTGCTCGACCTCTTTCTGCACGAACATGTCCTCATCCCCGCGGACCTGGGCGTGGCGGAAGCAGTAGGTGCAGAAGGAGAAGCAGTACTGGGTCGTCGTGTCGAAGACGAGCTGGCACTGGGGATATTTGTGCTGGCTCCCTTCAAGAAACTCGACCTCCCCCTTGTCGTTGACGAACCACGGCTTGTTGAGCTGCTGCTTGCCGTCGTGGGGATT
>JARFUG010000066.1:2894-5597 GCA_029289095.1 Desulfuromonadales bacterium | reverse complement strand
CCTTGTCGTTGACGAACCACGGCTTGTTGAGCTGCTGCTTGCCGTCGTGGGGATTGGTCTTCTGGGTGTATTCCTTGACGATGCGGGCGCGCTCCGCGTCGCTCGCGGCCTCCACGTACGCCCGGGAGGTCTCGGGGTCGATCATGCCGGGCTGGGGGATGACGAGCTGGTAAAGCGAATCGGTCTCGTAGTCGTCCCAGTTGATGGTGTTGAGGGAATGGCTCGTCGCCAGGAAGCGGTAGACCTCGATGAAGAGCTCCCTCTCCTTGATCCGGCTCAATTTGATGCCGTTCTCCTCGAGAATCTTGCAGACACGACGAAATCCTTCGAGCCCGACGAAGTTTTCGCCGACCTTGAACAGGAAACGCCTGCTCTCAAGCAGCCCCGAATGCTGGGGGTAGGCGGCATGGAGCCGGCTCAGAAGACCGACCGGCAGCAGCTTCTCTTCCTCGATGGTGCGCCGGATCTCATCGGAGAACTGGTAGCGGTCCATCATCGCCCGAACATCGGAAGCGGTTACGACGAGATGGGATTTTCCCTGAGTATCAGCATTGGGACTGGTCATTGTTTCACTCCTGTCTGTTCGTTATGAGAAAGCCGGATCTGTCGAGGGTTTCACCGCGCTGCCTTACAGGATTGCTTACCGGTACTGTAATGAACGAACGGGCTCCAAGTAAAATATTGTTTTACTCTAGGGGGCAAAGGCGGAATCTATGCCTTCGTGACCACCGGAAAGAGGCTCCCCCCGGATCGGGGGGAACCTCTTTTCTTCAGCGGTCCTGCCTGATTTACCTATTCGATTTCGAACTTGATCCCCTGGGCCAACGGGAGCTTTCTGCCGTAATTGATGGTGTTGGTCTGGCGACGCATGTAGGTCTTCCAGGCGTCGGAACCCGACTCGCGGCCGCCCCCCGTCTCCTTCTCGCCGCCGAAGGCGCCGCCGATCTCCGCACCGGACGTTCCGATGTTGACGTTGGCGATCCCGCAGTCCGACCCTTCGGCGGAGAGGAACTCTTCGGCCTCGAGGATGTTCTGGGTGAAAATCGCCGAAGAGAGCCCCTGCACGACGCCGTTGTGCAGTTCGATCGCCTCGGAGACCTCGCCGCTGTACCTGATCAGGTAGAGGATCGGAGCGAAGGTCTCTTCCTGCACGATCTCGTAGTGGTTCTTGGCCTCGACAATGGCCGGAACGACGTAGCACCCCGACTCGTAGCCCGACCCTTCGAGGACCTTGCCCCCGTAGAGGACCTTGCCCCCTTCCTCCTCGACCCGCACCAGCGCCTTCTTGAAGGCGCCGACCGCGCCCTTGTCGATGAGAGGACCGACGTGGTTCTTCTCGTCGAGAGGGTTGCCGATCTTCAGCCCGCCGTAAGCCTTCACGAGGACTTCCTTCACCTTGTCGTAGATCGACTCGTGCACGATGAGGCGGCGCGTCGAGGTGCAGCGCTGGCCGGCCGTGCCGACGGCGCCGAAGACGATGGCCGGAAGGGCCATCTTGAAATCGGCGTTCGGCGTCAGGATGATGGCGTTGTTGCCGCCGAGCTCGAGGATCGTCCTGCCGAAGCGCTTGGCGACGACCTGGGCGCCGTGGCGGCCGACTTCTGTCGAAGCGGTGATGGAGACCAGAGGGATCCTCTTGTCGTTGAGGAGCTTCTCGCCGACGGTCGCTCCGCGTCCGATGATCATGCTGAAGAGCCCCTCGGGCAGATCGTTGGCCTTGATGACGTTCGCCAGGATGTTCTGCACGGCGACGGCGCTCAGCGGAACCTTGGAGGAGGGCTTCCACAGGTTGGTGTCGCCGCAGATGGCGGCGATCATGGCGTTCCAGGACCACACGGCCACGGGGAAGTTGAAGGCGCTGATCGTTCCGACGACCCCCAGCGGATGGTATTGGTCGTACATGCGGTGCCGCTCCCTCTCCGAGACCATGGTGTAGCCGTAGAGCTGACGGGACTGGCCGACGGCGAAATCGCAGATGTCGATCATCTCCTGGACCTCGCCTTTGCCTTCCTGAAGCGACTTGCCCATTTCGTAGGAGACGAGCATCCCCAGGGCGTCCTTGTACCTGCGCAGTTCAACCCCTATCTGGCGCACGATCTCGCCGCGCTTGGGGGCGGGGACCATTCTCCACGTCCGGAAAGCCTCATACGATCTGGCGACGATCCTCTCGTAATCCTGCTCCGATGCCTGGTAGACGCTCGCAATGTGTTTGCCGTCGACCGGAGAGACGACATTGATCTCTCCCTGGTCGGTCGTCTTTACCCATTCGATGCCTGTGGAGGCGCCGTAGTTCTTTTCCTTGATGCCGAGTTCCTTCAAAAAGTCCATTATCTTCTCCTTATCCGGGAAGTGGCTGCCGCTGCGGCGATAGCGAGTCCGAGGGTGTTCGATCCAAAATGTGTCTTCACATTAGGGGAGGTGCTGAACTTTTGTAAAATATTGTTTTTCTGAAGGGGAGAAAGGTCCAGGCTATGGCAGAACTGAGGAAGGGGCCGGGAAGAGCGTTTGCAAACACGGCTTTCATCGCGGCGACAGGCGAAAAAGTGGGGTCCGGACTTCGATTGACATCGACGTGGGCTTTGACAATTTTTTAAGGGGACACTATTCTTGAATGCAGGGGCAACCATAAGACTTTAAAGGTTTTTCACATGGAATTTCGCGCTTTACGCTACTTTGTCGCCGTCTATGAGGAACTGAGCCTGA
>JARFUG010000066.1:0-2794 GCA_029289095.1 Desulfuromonadales bacterium | reverse complement strand
ATGGAATTTCGCGCTTTACGCTACTTTGTCGCCGTCTATGAGGAACTGAGCCTGACCGGAGCGGCGAAGCGTTGCTTTGTCGCCCAGCCCTCCATCTCTTCAGCCATCCAGCAACTCGAATCGGAGCTCGACTGCCAGCTCTTCATCCGCCATCCCAAGGGTGTGACGCCGACCCGATCCGGGACCAACCTCTACCCCTACGCCGTCAAGGTCATCGCCGACGTGCAGGCGATCAGGGGTCTTTTCAAGGAGCAGAGACCGCAGATCTCGCTGCGGCTCGCCCTCATGCCGTTTCTGTCCGGACAAAGCATCAGCCTCATCATCAGGGAACTGCTGGCCAACGTTTCGGAACTCGACCTGACCATCGTCGATCTGAACGAAGAGGCCGATGCGCGCATCATTTCGAGCAAACTCCTCGGTGAGAACGAGGCCTTTCACAAACTTTGGCACGACGAGTACGTTCTGGCGATGCCGGCAGGCCATCCCTTCTCCCGGATGGAATCGGTCTCCCTGGAGATGCTCAACGGCATCCCCTTCATCAGCCGGCAGCCCTGCGACGTCAACGACGCCTGGAAGTTCGCGGTGCAGAAAAACAACGTTTCCGTCGACATCAAGGCGACGGTCATGACGGAGGAATACGCCCTCGACCTGGTGGCCGCAGGGCTCGGCATCTCCCTCGTCCCGAGCCACTCGACGGGGCTGCGCTCCGACATCGTGACGTGCGAGTTCAGCGACCTGAAGCTCGAGCGCGTCATCGGACTGGCCTACGTCAAGGACCATCCCCTGCCGGCCCAGCTCCTCACCGCCATCGACAGCGCCAAGGACCTCATCGAAAGCACTTTCAAGATGGAATCACGCACCGAGTTTGCGGCGGTCCGGAAGATCGGGAATCGATAGGAAAAGAATCTGGCGGGATCCCCTCTGCCCTGGTGGGAGAGGGTCAGGGAGAGGGGAAAAGGGGGACTTCAAACAAGCTGAAGGGTCTTGCCCCGGAGGTTCTCAATGATGAAAACGTGCGCGGTCGCATGCGCCCTGATTCTCGGGCTTATGGGAGCGTTGTCGGCTTTCGGCGCCTGCACAGAGGCGCGCAGCGCCGTGGAAGCCGACCTCCTGCGGAATGTGTTTGAACCCCCCGTGGTTTCGGCCCACACGGTCGACGTCGAGACGTTCAACCTGCGGCTGCAGGCGGCGCGGCGCTCTGACGAGGCTTGGGCGGGGAGCGTAATGCAGATCGCGCTGGAGTATGCAGGCCCGCTCGAAGGGAGTGTGGCGGCCATCGTGGAAAGGAACCAACCCACCGAGTCCCCGACCCGATCTACGGTGACGATCATTCGAGACGGGCTCCTGGACGACTCCGTACGAGCGATCTGGGATGAGATTCATTTTTTCAGAACCGGGGACGGATGGTGGGAAATGGAGTCCGCATCCAGGGCGTATCGCTGTCGACGCGGCCCTCAGCAGCAGCACTACAGCTCAGAGTTGTGCCCATAGGAAAAAACCGGTCAACTGAAATATGCCGAGAAACCCTGGAGTTCACCCACCCCTCGAAGACATTTCGGTGCGCCGCGCCGCCTCGGCTTATGTCTTTTCCTTGAGGAAAGCCCCCAGTTGGGTGTCCGCTTTCTGAATATGCTGAAGCAGCCACTGCAGGATCGTCTTGTTCGTCACGACGAGCAGGTGCAGGGATGCTCCCTCCTCGTTGTAAATTCCTTTGAGTTCGGCCAGCTTGCTGCAGAAGGCGCGATGGATTTCCTTGTGCTCGGCCGCCTGCGGATAGCCGTAGGAATCCATCAGCATCTCTTCTTCCCTGAAATGGACGGTGACGTAGTCGTCCAGGTACCCGAGAACCTCTCCGACTTTCTCCCGCCCCTTTCGGTTGTTGCACGCTTCCATCAGGGCATTGAAGCGCTGGAACAATTCCTGATGCTGCTCATCGATGCGATCAAAACCGACGGAATATTCCGCTTTCCACTCAATAGCCATACGACACCTCCTGGGAAAAATCGATTACAACCGAACGGGCTCCGACGTCGACCGGCAAAGGCGCCGAATTTACTCGCCGAAACTCCGTTCCCAGGAGAATATGCCACAGGGGCGGCATTGAAACAACCGTAATTCACACCTTTTCTCTGTACAATCAGAGTCCGATCACCGATCATCGGTTTCTGTCTTTTTTCTTCCGGGTTCAAGATCATGCTAGCGATGAACTTTCATCAACTGCGGGTGAGGATTTCTGCAATGGACTTCAACTGGAAAGTCTACATCGTTCGCTGCTCGGACGGTTCTCTATATACGGGAATCACTACGGATGTCGAACGCCGCTTGAGGGAGCATGCCTCCGGTCGCGGTGCAAAGTATTTTCGCGGTCGTCAACCAGTTGCCGTCCTGTATGTCGAAGATGGGCACAGCCGTTCTTCGGCGTCGAGCAGAGAGGCGTGGATTAAGGGATTGAGCAGGGCGGAGAAGGAAGTGCTGATTGTGACCGAAATCCCGGTCACTTGATGGAGGTGATGAATTGAGCCGAGCCAGGCCGCATATTCATCATCAATTCTGGCGGCGGAGCTGGGCTAGAGGTCCGGCTGTACTTCTCTTTTGACCTGCTCCCCGATCTGACCCTTTCGGTCACCCATCAATGCCTCCAGGCGGTTCCTCGAAGCCCTGCCAGAAGCCCTGCCAAATCCTCTAGCTCTCGTCCGCCCCCCTCTACATGACCTATTTCTATAGTTCACGATTAATCCTAGGGAAAAGCAGGACAGGAATGTGGAGCAACTTTTCGGACGAGGGTGCCGAGGGG
>JARFUG010000138.1 GCA_029289095.1 Desulfuromonadales bacterium | reverse complement strand
AGTCCTGCCGGGAGGCGGGCTCTTCTCGGAGCGCCCCCTCATCCACCGTGTCGCCTGCGAGAGCGGCGTCGCCGTCCCCTCCCGCAGAGCCGACCCCCTCGATGCGCTCGATCTCGACGCGGCTCTCGCCTTCGACGAAGACGAAGATGTCCCGGATGGCGTTGATATCGTGCGAGGTGGTCAGGGTGATGTCCCAGGAGAGGTGACATTGCTGGGGGTCGAGCTGTGTCAGGGGAGGGATGGCGTCGGTGCGGGCGATGGCGTGGCAGCTTCCCAGGCGCTTCAGTTCGCGAAACAGCCCTTCGGGATTGACCCCCCGCTGGAAAAGGTCGGCGGAGGGTCGGAAGCGAATGAGATAGGTCGCCGCTCCACCATCCGCTCCGAAGGATGGAGGGCCCTGCGGTGAATCGAAGGCTCGCTCCTCGGACTGATGGCGCCTAAGTTCGGCGACCAATGTCTTCGCCTGGGGATCATCCAGAGTCAGCTCTTCATGCAGCAGTTGCTGCAGAAGGTCTCTCCCGGCCAGCGAAAGACTGATCAACGCGGAGCTGACCTCGCTGTCGCCATCGCGGACCGCCTCAAAGACGGTTTCCATCTCATGGGCGAAGGCCGCGATGTCGTCGAAACCGACAAGCCCCCCCGCCCCCTTGATGGTATGCAGGGCGCGAAAGACCCGGCCCACGGCATCGCGATCGAAGGGATTGTCCTCGAGGGCCAGAAGACTTCCTTCCAGTTCGGTGAGGAGCTCCCGAGCTTCTTCTCGAAAAGTGGCCCGAAGGCGCTGCTCGTCGTTCATGCCAGCACGATCCGCACGATCCCGAGCACCTGCTGGGCCTTGAAGGGCTTGACGAGCCAGCCAGAAGCGCCGGCAGCCTTTCCCTCCTGGCGCTTGCTCTCCTGGGTCTCGGTGGTGAGCATGATGATCGGCATGAAACGCCTGGCGGTATCCTTTCGAACCGATCGGATCAGTTCGATACCGTCCATGTTCGGCATGTTCAGATCGGTGATGAGCATGTCGATTTTCTCGCCCTCGTCGAGTTTCCTCAAGGCGTCGGCGCCGTTAACCGCCTCCACCACCTCGTACCCGGCGTCTTCGAGGGTTAAACGGAGCATTTGTCGCACGGTCGGCGAATCGTCCACTGTCATGATGCGTTTGGCCATAACTTCTCCTCTTTTTTGATGATAGGAATCGCTCTTCACCATCGGCCCTCCGGATCTCGGGACACATGATTTGCGACCATCCTGCCCAGATCCGGACATGAGGCGAAGCCCGTTTCCTGGAGTTTCGCCCGAAAAAAAACGGGAATATCTCCCGTCACGATTAAAGACTTGTTCATCTGCGACGCCTGTTGGCTGGCCGCAGAAAGTAATTGCACAAGGGTCAGATCGCATTCACTGATCCCGGACAGGTCGATCCGCACCTCGTCGGATTGCTCAAGAGCGGCCTGGATCCCGGACTTGTGCCCGGCGATCTCACGAACGGTTATTTTCCCTTCAAGGATCAGTACTTTGGGGTGCATAGATGCATTCATCCTGCTCTCTGATTCAAAGGATAGAAATCGGGAGGATCGGTTGATCGGTGATTTTGGTGAAAGGCGGATGAGGCAATGTGCTATGATGAGCAGGGCCTGGACCCTGTAAGCGGCTGGCTTGCAAGGCGGTCTTTCGTCCGGGTCGGGCGAAGATCCGAGAGGGGAGGTCGAGACATGTCGACCAGAAGGCAGGAAGACGTTCGAAATTATCCGTTACTTTTGCGGAAAGCGCCCCCATCAACCAAATCCCCTCATAAAATTGAATTAAAATTTCAATTCCGGGGAAAATATTCTAAAGCAGAGTACTTGTCAAGGAGATTTGGCGGGGTATAATATTTTGTTATTCATCATCACAAGCAACTTTCCAGCGCCATCAACTCGTTCAAGTCGCCTGAAAACAAAAAAACCGTCACTGCCGTGAATCAACGGCAATGACGGTGCGCGCGCCAACAGCGAATGTAATTTTTAATAAAGGTCAGATTTTAACGGGCCTTCACCTCATCCTATCCGACCAACTTGGCACACCATCAACTTCGGCGCAGGTAGTCGTAATAGTCTCTCATAACCGCCTGTGCGATTTCCTCCAGCGGCAGGACCCGGTCGACCCCCCCCAGGCGAATGGCTTCCTTGGGCATGCCAAAGACGACACAACTCGCTTCATCCTGGGCAATAGTGAACGCTCCGGCGTCCTTCATCTCCTTCAGGCCGCGCGCGCCGTCATCGCCCATACCGGTCATGATGACGCCAATGGCATTTTTTCCGGCATATCGGGCGGCGGTGCGAAAGAGAACATCGACGCTGGGACGGTGACGGTTGACCAAGGGGCCGTCCTTCACCTCGACGAAGTAACGGGCGCCGCTACGCTTGAGAAGCAGATGGCGGTTCCCCGGGGCAATGAGGGCTCGCCCGGGTATGATGCTGTCGCCATCGGCAGCCTCCTTGACGTCGATGCGACATGTCGAATCGAGGCGGCGGGCGAAGGCGGCCGTGAAGTGTTCGGGCATGTGCTGGACGATGACCGTGCCCGGGGCATCGTGCGGCAGGGCTTCGAGATAGAGACGCAGCGCCTCGGTGCCGCCGGTGGAGGCTCCGATGGCGACAATCTTTTCGGTGGTGCGGATCATTCCGCTTCTGTCTTCTTGCGCGCCGACGACCACATCCGCGCTGAACCTGGGTGCGACCTCGTACGGGTTGGCCGGAGGGCGCACTCGGGCCGCGGCCGCAGCCTTGACGATATCGCAGATGCGGATTCGGGCTTCCTCGAGGTACTGGCGGGCGCCAAGACGCGGCTTGTTGATAATGTCGACCGCTCCGTACTGCAGGGCGCGCAGAGTCGTCTCCGCTCCGCGCTCGGTCAGGCTGGAGCACATGACTACCGGGATGGGGTGCTGACTCATGAGCTTTTGTAAAAAAGTGAGCCCATCCATCCGCGGCATTTCAACATCGAGGGTGATGACGTCAGGAAGTTCGTGGCGGATCTTTTCAGCAGCCAGAAACGGGTCTGCGGCGGCGCCCATGACCTCGATCTGCGGGTCGCCAGAGAGAATCTCGCTCAGAACCTGGCGCACCACGGCGGAGTCGTCGACGATCAGTACACGGATCTTCTTGCGAGAATTCTGGATCATCATTCAGGCTCGTGAGCAGTCGACCAAGAAGCCGTCCGGGAGCAAATCAGTGGCCGTTGAACAGTAGGCAAGGAGGTCGAAAGCCTCACCGCAGGATTTTACGCAGACAGGGCGGACCTCTCCGCCTCATCGGCCAGTCCGACGAGAGCCGGCACATCGAGAATCAGCGCCACCGTTC
>JARFUG010000065.1 GCA_029289095.1 Desulfuromonadales bacterium | reverse complement strand
CATCACCACACCGGAAAGATCAGATTCTTCTTTACGAACTCACGCAGTGCTTCCATGTCATCCAAAGAGAGATTGAGAAACTGAACGCCCATTCCTGAGGGGAAGTTGCTCTTGAGGCGAATGTCCGGGCGGTTCACCCAGGCCACCCGCCCTCGGCAGCGGATCTTGCGTCTGGAGTTCGGCAGCTCGAACTCCAGCAGGAGAGGGTCGTCGACATCCAGCAGGATATCGGTTTCGAGGAAGAGTCCCCCGCTGCTGAGATTGACGGAGTAGCCGGTCAGGATCCGAGAGCCGGGTCCGAAGCAGACCCGCATCCGGGCGTTGATTCGGGCCGCCGAATCGAAGGAGGTCGGTTGGGTCGCTCCGGGCATCTGTTCACTAGAATTCTGCTCCTCACGAATCATTTTCAGGGTAGGGGCCATGGGGAACCTCCTTTTTGGGATAGATGCCGGATTTCCATGCGGAGAAGATCGCAGTTTTTTAAACAGAGGAAGAATATGCCGTTGACACAATCTTCCAGTAATGCAATATTATTGTCAAGCAATATATAAAATTTCTGAGAAATATAGCCTAGACCGTTGATGATGAAGAGACTGCGCGATATCGGCCTGGCCGGCAGAATTTACTCCCTCAGCGTCGCGATGATCCTGATTTTCCTTCTGGTCATCGGATGGCTCTTTTTCCAGTTCCGGGAAAGTCTCTACGATGCTCGGCGCCAGGAGATGAAAAGTCTGGTGGAATCGGCCTGGCACATTCTCGAGTTCCACGCAGGGCTGGTCTCGCATGAGCTTTCGCGCGACGAGGCACGTCAACGGGCCTTCGAGATCATTCGCAACCAGCGCTTCGATGACGGGAATTATTTCTGGATCAGCGACCTGGCGCCCGTCATGGTCATGCACCCCATGCAGCCTCAACTCGAGAGTTGGGAGTCGACGAACGCTCTGGACATCTCCGCCCGTGCGATCCTCACTGAGATGGCGGACCTGGTCGAGCATTCGGGTGAGGGGTTCGTCGGATATCGCTGGCCGAAGCCTGGGGAGATCGAGGCGGTAGAGAAGATCTCGTTCGTCAAGATGTTCTCACCCTGGGGACTGATGATCGGGGCAGGATTCTATGTCGATGACATCGATCGCTATCTGGCCCGCCTGATGCTCGTGGCCGGGATCGTTCTGCTCGGCGTGACCGCCGCAGCCCTTGCCTTGGCCACATGGGTTTCCCGCAGCATCTCCGTTCCGGCAAGGCGAGCCGTTTCGATGATTGAGGCTTTGGAGCGGGGAGATCTCGGGCGCCGGCTGCGCCTCGATCGACAGGACGAGATCGGGCGGCTGGGCAGAGCGATGGACGCCTTTGCGGACAGCCTGCAATACGAAATCCTGACCGCCTTCGAGCGTCTTGCCCGCGGAGATTTCACTTTCGTGGCCAATGGGCTGATCCGCGAACCCCTTGCGAAGACCAATGCCCGGCTCAACACACTAGTCGAGAATCTGGACGACAGTATCCGACAGGAGCAGCAGGAACGGGCCAAACTCGAGGCGCTCATGGCCGCCATCGGCGACGGGATCGCTATTTACAATTCCGAACTCGAATGCATCTATCAGAACCGGGCCCACCTCGACCTGACCGGGCCTCTCGTGGGGAAGCCGTGCGCCGACGCCTTCGATGACACCGAGCATTCGTGTGCTGACTGTGCTCTGCACAGAGCGCTGACGAGCGGAGGCGTCCACCGGATGGAGCGCCAGATCGGCGCCGGTGACAGGGGCATCTATATCGAGATCACCGCCTCGGCCGTGCGCAATGCGACAGGGGACGTGGTCGCGGTGATCGAAATCGCCCGCGATATCACCGACCGCAAAAAGTCAGAGGCGCACATCCATCACCTCGCCTTTCACGATCCCCTGACGGGATTGCCCAATCGCGCACTGCTGGAAGACCGGCTGAGAATGGCCCTGGCCCACGCCCGGCGCAGCAAGGGAACCGGGGCGCTCTTTTTCATCGACCTCGATCGGTTCAAGACGATCAACGACACGCTCGGGCACCATGTCGGCGACCATCTGCTCAAAGAAGCGGGCCAACGCATCAAGGCGATCGTGAGGGCGACGGATACGGTCTGCCGCTTCGGCGGAGACGAATTCATTCTGCTGCTACCCGAGGTCGACGGCTCTGCCGGGGCAGCGCGCCTGGCGGGAAGGATTCTTGCGGCCTTCAGACGGCCTTTCGTCATTCATGCGCAAGAACTGACCACTTCGGTCAGCATCGGCATCACTCTTTTCCCGGACGACGGCACGGATTTCCAGGATCTTCTGCGAAACGCCGATGCCGGCATGTACCAGGCGAAAAAGGAGGGGCGGAACACCTTCCATTTCTTCAGGTCGGAGCAGTTTCTGAAGAGCTTTTCACAGGAGGCTTCATGAGTATCCTCAAGCGGGCCAGCCGTCGGATCAAAAGACATTACCGGTCGAGCAGGGCCTTTCGAATCTTTTCCTTCGCTCTGGTCGTGGCGGTCGGAGCTCTGCTTCTTTGCGTCGTTCTGCTGCGGGTCGGCTGATTCTCAGCAGATGGCGAACGAATCGTTTGTTCATGCGGATAAAAAGGAGGGAGTCATGCCAGTGTCGATCACGTCTCAGCCAATGCACGCGACGGTGAAAAGCCGATTCCCCGTGAGAGGGCCGTCGTTAAGCATCCTGCTCTCTTCGATCCGGGACGGTCTCTTCGTTCTGGATGGCGAAGGACGGGTGACGACGATGAATCGGGCCGCCGAGCGCCTGCTCGGGGTGCGCGCCGATGCCGCTGTCGGTTCCCCGGCATGGGAGGTCATCCGGCATCCTGAACTTCTGGCCTGCTGCATGAACTTTCGCGCTGCATCGAACAATGATCCATACGAATTCGAGCTATTCGACGAGCGTTTTGGCGAGAGTCGGCTCATTCAGCTTCGTATGACCGCGCTGCCCCAATCGGGACATGTGCCGGGGGGGATGATCGCAGTTCTGGCGGATGTGACCCGGGAGCGTGAGGTCGATCGACTCAAGAGTGAATTCATCTCGATCGCAGCACACGAGCTTCGGACGCCTCTCACGGTAATTCTGGGGTATGCCGAACTGCTGAGGGAGGCTGAGGAGACAGGTTCGTTCTCCACGGAAGAGCGGCAGCAGTTCATTGGGCAGATCATGGATAAAGGGGAGTCCCTGACCCGTATCATAAACACCTTTCTCGATCTCGATCTGATCGAGAAACGCCGCCCCTTTCACCTCGAGAAGACTCCCAGCGAGATCGGGGAGATTATCGAATCGGCGCTGGAGCCGTACCGGCGCGAGGCCTATCTCCACCGCATCGAGATGACGATTTCCCCCGCGTGTCCGCCGATCGATGTGGACAGGGCCAGGATGGCGCAGGTCATGGAAAGCCTCTTGTCCAATGCGGTCAAATTCTCCCCCTCAGGTGGGGCGATCCGCATAGAAGTCGACGTCTTTGGAGAGGAGGTGGAGATTTCAGTGCAGGATGAGGGGGTCGGGATGAGCGCGACGGAAGCCGGCAGGATGTTCGACCGCTTCTACCGGGCCGATAACTCGGCGACTGCCGTTGGAGGGCTGGGCCTGGGATTGTCCCTGGCCCGGGCGATCGTTGAAGCGCACGGCGGCCGAATCTGGGTTGAAAGTGCGCCGCGAAAGGGGACGAAGGTCTTCTTCACCCTTCCGCGAAACCCCATATCTCAGGTTGCCGGCATGCGCGAGCGGATGGCCATGGCGAACACCGATGCCGATGTCGATCGGCAGTGAATTCACCACTCGATGGTGATCGTGATGGAGTCGGCATAGCTGCCCGCCCGCACATTCTGTCCTGCCGGGATGCGGCCGAAGATGGTTGCATGCCAGGGGTGATTTCTGTCGACCTGATTGGTCAGGACATGGGAGCCGCCGGCGCCGGTCCCCCAGATGGAGGAGGCGCCAGGCTCCGTGTAGAGGTTGTAGGCCAATGGCGCCCCCCCGGCTATGGGGAGCATGTGACGCTGGGTGAAGGAACCGCTTGCTCCGGGACTCAACGAAATGGTGACCGTCTGAGGACCATGGGGGTGGCCGGGGGGAACGGTGCAGGTGACCTCGACCGTGCCGGTCGTCTCGGCGGGGCTCGGCGAGAAAACATCGTAGCTGCCGAAATTGAGCCCGGTTGCGGAAATTCGGCATTGGCCCGGGGCCCCCTGGGCGGCTGCGGGGAGCGGGCCCAGCAGCATGAGAAGCATCGCGCTGATCGCTATAAGGGTTTTCATTCCAGCACCTCTACGGCTTTCAGAAGGTTCGGAAACGGTCCCCAGCCTATCACGGCATCCGGGAAAGAGACAATGTCCCTTGACCATGTAGCCCGGAAAAGGCGGGGCAACCAAGAGCGGGCTCTGAAAGCGGAACCCGCGTTCAGAGCCCGCCGTCGGGAGAAGAGAACGGCAACACGACCGATCCCAGGTCGATGAACGCTTCCGCGCTCGCCGGCAGGACGATTTCGGATCGGAACCTGTTCAGCCCCTGCCGGACCGTCACCTCGTACGTCCCTTCCTGTAAAATACCTCCTGCGGGGAGGCGGAAATCGGCGCACCCCTGCCTTTGGCCGTCCTCGCCTGTCAACTGCTCGTTGTCGAAGTAAAACTCCCCCTCGCCTCCGGTCCAGAAACGCAGCGTTCCACCGTCGGTTCGCAGAACAACGTCTGCATGGCTGAGCGGCTGCGGCCCGTCCTTTCCCTCCCGGTGCAGCGTGCCTGAGAACGCCTGATAGCGCGTCAACAGAAAGGAGAGGCACGAGCCGCTTCGCAGCGGCGGCGACAGGTGGAAGCGGACCCGGGGGGCGAGATAGTCGAGGGGGAGGTCCCGGTCGTCGATGGCGACCTGGTTTTCGTAGTAGGACGTCAGGTTGGGGATGACGGCGAGCCCTCGGGAATCGGTGCGGGCCATCGTCTGACCGTGCGTCAGAACTCCCACCCCTTTTTGCTCGCCGACCCTCACCAGGGCGAAGCTGTCGCGCACGGGGCGCGTCAGGGCGGTGGCGCCCCCCAGGTGAACCAGCGCGCCCGCCGCCGAGAGGCGAAGATGTCTGCGATCGATGCCGTTGGGGTCATCCAGAATATAGTCGCCGCGCAGCGTGGCAAGCGGTGCATTGTGCTGCACCGAGCCCTGCAGACGGTAGAGATCATCATCGTTTCTCTGCCTGCGTTCGCCGCGCACGTTCCACCCCGTTCCTAGCCCCGTAGGCGCGTTTTGCCGCGCCTCGAGCACCTGCACGTCGGCGTCCCGTTCGCGCCGGTAGGCGGCCGAGGCCGAGACGCCGGCGCCGAGGTAGCGGGAAAAGCTGATGGAGGCTTCGTGGTCGGTGCGGTTTTCCCGTATCCGGCGCGCCGTCACCGAGAGATAACTCCTGGGCCAGATCCGTCGCGACCAGTTCAGCGTAAGAGTCGAGCGGTCCTGGGCGGTGTAGAAGGTGCTGTGCAGGTAGTCGGCGGAGAAGGAGCCGAAGCGCGGGTCGAGGTAGCCGATCCCTGCGCGCAGGTTGAGGCGGCGAAGCCGCAGCGCATCGAGATCGGCGAGGGTCCGGTAGTCGCGGGAAAAACTCTGCGCCGCAAGGCGCCCGCGCCAGGTGCGCGACGTGTAATCGTAGCTCGTCAACTGCGCCCAGCCGCTCCCGCCGGAATGACGGCTTGCGGCCGTCTCGATCCTCAGCAGGCCGAAACGATTGAGCCGAAACGCCGACTCGGCGCCGACGTTGACGAGTTCGGCGCTTCCCTCGGCGCGCCCTCCGATGTTCACGGAGTCGTCGAGGCCGTAGCGGTGAAATCCGGCGAAGGCAAGGTTTCCGTAGCGGTTGCTCTCCCGGCCGAAATCGCGCCGCTGCCAGCCGATATTGTAGCTGTACTCGTGCAGCCCTGCGCGCAGGACCTGATCGGTGAAATAGAAGGGGGCGATAAAGCGCTCCTCCCGGCCGAAGGGGTCGGTGATGACGATTTCGACGGAGCGGGCGCCGCCGATGCTCTGAAAGTTGCGCAGATCGAAGGCGCCCGGATCGAGGCGCTCGCGGCGCACGCGCACGCCGTCGACCAGCAGTTCCATTTCCGAGGGGAGAGCGACGACTCCGGAAAAATCGAAGAGGGGGTAGCGGATGAAGTAGGGATCGATGCGGTAGACCTTGGCAACGCTGATCCCCCCAAGGTGAAGGGGGGCTCCGAGATCGCCCGTCGAGGCGAAGAAGTCCCCGGCGGTAAAGCGGCGCATGCTCGGGCGATCGTCATGGATCAGGGCGGTGTTCAGCCGGACGAAGCGCGTCTCGTTGGGCGTCCGGGTGTAGATCGTGTCGCCGAGCAGGAGACTTCCCCCCAGCCGCAGGCCGAATTCGTTGCTCAGCAGCAACCGCTGGAAGTCGAGGCTTTCGCCGTCCGCGCTGTAATCGAGGGCGTAATTGAGAAAAAAGCTGTTGTCGTCCGGATAGAGGACGCCGCGGCGATCGGAGGGGCCGAGATTGAGGGAGACGGCCGGCAAAAAGGCCGGGTCTGCGTTCAGAATCACCGTCAGAGTGCGTTCGTCGAAGTCGGCGCGCAAGCCCGGGACGGCGTTCAGGGAGACGTGCGCCTCCCTCGCGATGTCGATCGTCTGCGGCGGGGCGGGCAGAAAAAGCCCGAGAGATTGGAAGTCCTCAAGGGGAAGGAGAAGTTCCCCCTCAGGGCGCATCAGGAAGAAGAACTCTCCGCGCGGCTGACCGTTGAGGAGGAGATCGGCGATGAGAAGGTCGTCCCCCGAAGCGGCGCGCGCCGAAAGGAAGGGCGCGCACAGAAGGAGCGCCAGAAAAAGGACGAGGGGCGCGCGATGCGGGGGGGGAAACCCGGCGTGATCAGGGACGACAACCGGCCTCATCGACAGCGACGGTGGTGCGGAAAGGGGTTCGGTCGGTCTCCGCCTCGATGGCGATCTCGCGAAGCCGGGAACAGATCTCGGCCGGTAAAGGGAGCGAATAGAGGCGCGCGGCGCCGCTCAACACCGTACCCCCTGCAAGGGACTCGGAGAAGATCGCCTCTCCCCCCTGGCCTCGACCCTCCAGCGACACGTTTCGGATGCGGAAGTGGACGTTCCCCCGGTTGGCGATGGAGAGGCGCGCCTCGCCGTTCTCAATCCGGGCGCTGATCTCGCCGGCGACCTGCTGCGAGGCCGGGCGAACGTAGACCGGAACGCCGAAGCGCAGCACGATGGCGACGCCGGTCTGCCCGTCCATGCGGGGGGGAGCGTCTTCCTGGATGTAGAGGCGGTAGGCGCGCTCCCGGTCGGCGGGAGGGACGCGCACCCCGGCGCGCACTACCCTCTCCTCGCCGGGAGGGACTGAGAGACGGCGGGGGAAAAAGACGAGTTCTTCGGTCGGCTCGTAGAGGTCGTTCCCCTCCTCGTCCTGGCTCCAGGCGGCCGCCTCCACGGCGAAATGCCGGATCTCCTCCCCCTCGTTGACGATGGCGACGTTTCCGCTGCGCGAGCGCGGATCGAGATCGATGCGCGTCGGAGAGATGCGCCAGCTCCCCTCGGCCAGCGGGGGAAGAAAGAGCGTGAGAAGGAGAAGGAAAACGACTGAACGAGACGTGCCCATGGTCAAACCCGAAGCAGAGAAGGAGGGTGGGGAGCGCAGATGCGCCCGGCAGCGTTGAACTGATCGATGGGGTGAATTATAGACCAGGGGCGTGTTTCGACCAAGGAACTTTTTAATCCGACCCTGCCACCCTAGGGGTTGATCGTCACCACGACCCGGTCGGCATAGGTCCCGGCGGGGGCGTTCTGGTAGGCGCTCCCCTGTACGGTCGCTCGGACGGTGAGATTTTGCCAACTGTTGCGGGGGATGGGTGAGGGCGGTGAGATTACGCTTACGGAGTAGGGGATGAACGTCCCGGCGTTTTCGGTATGGGCCATACGCGGGGTGGAGCCTGAAGGGTTTTCCCCATGTCCGACAGTCACCGAGTAGGTGGCCGGCCCGGATTGTCCTCCCCCCCGGCAGCGAAACTGAACAGCCGCCTCGCGGGTAACTGTGATGGACGTCAATGGGTTGAGGGCTCCGAAATCGAAGGAAACGTTCGTGTTGTTGTGAAAAGTGCATTCATGCAGCGAGAGGACGAGCGCGGAAACTCCGATGGTGAATTCCGCCGCGGCCGCGCAGGCGCCGGCTCCGGGGAGAAGACAGAACAAGAATGCTATCAGCAGTCTGCGCACGTCGAGCGCCCGTCTATGCAACTGGTTCTGAGAGCGGCTTCGCGCCGCTCTCAGAACGCACGCCAATCTAGAAATTCAGGTTAACAGTAACGGTATCGCTGTACTCGCCGGCCGGCTGGTTCGCGTAGGCAACGCCTGAAAGATCGGCAGTGATGCCTGCAAGGGAGATGGCGGTAGTTCCGTCACCCGTGAGGGAAGCGGGCAGGTTGAGAGTATATGCAATAGAGCCGCTGGGGTCGCTGGCCAGGGTGCGGCTGGTGCCGCCGACAGCAGTCAGGTTGACAGTGGCGCCTTGCGTGCATCTGATTGCGAGATCACCGGTCAGGGGAACGTCATTCTGATCAGCGGGACTCATCGGATTCAGATCACCGAAGTTAATCGTGCCGGCTCCAGTCACCGAGCAGGCGTTGATGACATCGGCCGTGACATCGATGTCAAAAGAACCCGCCGCCAGAGCGCTGCCGGCAGCGAAGATGCCGCTGATCAGAAGAGCCAGTACGAGAGAAAGCCTTTTCATTCCAATTACCTCCTTGTTTGCCCTCCCGTCAAGGGGAGGTGTCTTGATGGTTGCAGTGACGATGTTGAACCTGGACTATTCCAAAAAAAGCACAAAAAAAGGCGCCCGTCTTCAGCCGAAGACGGGCGCCCAGGAATAACGAGGAGGAGCCTCGTCCCTTCGGCAACCCGGCGATCCTTTCCGCCTGCGGCGGAGGAGGACCCGTGGTTTTGCGTCACCGGATTTCTCCGGTTTTGCCAGTATCGAGAACAGAATGTGTTGTTTGAGTCGACCAGCTTTGGGGCCGCGAATCACTGCTGAGTCAGATTCGACTCCAGTCTGGGGCGGAATCTTATCCAGGATTAAATCGGTAGTCAATCTTTTTTTGGTCAATAGTTGTAATTCTGAATGGAAAGAAAGCCGTTCAGTGTTTCCCCATGATTTTGACCTTGTCGCCGAGCACGTCCTCGACGTAGAGCATCTGGATGAGGACGATGGCGAGAACCCCCAGGGGGGTGGCCAGAAGCATGCCGAGGATCCCCAGGAGCGTGCCGAAGAGGAGCTGCAGAAGGACGACCATGGCGGGGGGGACCGAGACGGTCCGGTGCTCGACGATGGGGGTGATCACGTTTCCTTCGAGCACCTCGACGATGGCGAAGACCACCAGGACCCATAGGGCCAGGGTGGGGCTTTCGACCAGGGCGACGAGCAGGGCGGGGATGATCGCCAGGAGAAAGCCGACGAAGGGGATGAATGTGAAGAGGCCGGCGATGAAGCCCAGAACGAAGGCAAGGGGCTCGCCGATCAGATAGAGTCCCAGAGCCGTCAGCACTCCGACAGTCGTCATCGTCACGAGCCGACCGACGAGCCACCAGCGCATGACGCTTCCCAGGGTGGATAGGATCTCCTGCGCTCTTTTCCGACGATGCGGGGGGAAAAGAGTGATGACCGCATTGATGTAGATCCAGGGGTGCAGCGCCAGGTAGACCCCCAGGACGAAGACGATGGCCGCGGAAACGAGAGAGCCGACGACCGCGCCGATGGCGACGGTGAGATGACCGAGGATCCGGGGAGCGGCAGGCAAGGTTTCCCCCTCTTCAGCGGCTATGGTCACGACCTCTTCAACCCATGGAATCCGGCTGATCCATGAGGCGACTTTCTCTATCGCCGCTGGGAGTTGCTCTTTTAGGCCACGCATCTGTTCGCCGATCGAGGGGCCGGCCAGCAGAGCGAACCCCGCCAGAAAGGCGATGAGAAGCAGAACGGTCAGGGCCAGGGCGGGAAAGCGGGGGAGGCGGATGTGGCGCATGAAAAATTGCGTCGCCGCGTCCAGGAAGATGGCGAAGAGAACCCCTGCAAAGGTCAGCAGGAGAATCCGCACGACGAAATGCAGCAGGTAGAAGACCGCCAGGGCGAGGGCGATCGCGATCAGGAAATAGACGAAAGGCCTGACGATGCGGTCGATGGATGCGGATGCCTCGGTCATGATGACGCCTCGCAAACACGGGATTGCATCCACAATAGCAGACCGTTTCAAATCGTCATGGCGGGGGTTGGCAGCGCCTGGGGTCTTCCTCCCCAAAAACCACTTTACAGGGTGGGGGGGTTCGTGTATTCTGCCCAATCTGCGGAGAGGTGACCGAGTGGTCGAAGGTGCACGACTGGAAATCGTGTGTACCGAAAGGTACCGAGGGTTCGAATCCCTCCCTCTCCGCCATTTCCTTTCATAATTCTTGTCGATTGCCGTCAGAAGTGACAGCCGGGTCCCGCGCAACGGACGGTTGTGAACCCCGTCAGGCCCGGAAGGGAGCAGCGGCAGCAGCCTCAGCCGTGTGCCGCGGGGGCGCCTGGCTGTCACTTGTGCCGGCAATCTTCATTCCGGCATTTCCTCAAGATCCCAGCTTCGCCACGGAGTTTCTGTCAGCCCCATGTCCTACCTGGTACTGGCCCGCAAGTGGCGCCCCCAGAGTTTCGCCGACCTGATCGGACAGGAGCACGTCAGTCGCACTCTGGCCAACGCCATCGCCTCCGGCCGCGTTCACCACGCCTTTCTTTTCACCGGCGCGCGCGGAGTCGGCAAGACCTCGGCCGCCCGCATCCTGGCCAAGGCCCTCAATTGCGAGACGGGGCCCACAGCCGATCCCTGCCAGCAGTGTCCCTCCTGCAGGGAAATCACCTCCGGACAAGGAGGGGATGTCTTCGAAATCGATGGCGCCTCCAACACCGGCGTCGACGATGTGCGCGAACTTCGCGAGAACATCCGTTACCTTCCGTCGCGCTCGCGCTTCAAGCTCTTCATCATCGATGAAGTGCACATGCTCTCCATCAATGCCTTCAACGCCCTTCTGAAGACGCTCGAAGAGCCGCCGGCGCACGCCAAATTCATTTTCGCCACCACCGAGCCCCACAAGATTCCGGTCACGATCCTGTCGCGCTGTCAACGTTTCGACTTCCGCAAGATCTCCCTTCCCCGAATGATCGCGCGCCTGAAGGAGATCGTCGATGCCGAGGGAATCCGGATCTCCGAGCGCTCGCTGGCGCTGGTGGCGCGTCGGGGAGAAGGGAGCATGCGCGACGCCCTCTCCACCCTCGACCAGGTCATCGCCTTTTGCGGGGAAGAGGCCGCCGATGCCGACGTGCAGGGGCTTCTTGGGATGGTCGACCGGCGGCTGCTCCTCGAGACGGCTGAAGGCGTCCTTGGGCGCGACAGCCGCCGCGTTCTCGAGGTGGTGCGACGCGTCGACGAACTCGGGCACTCTTTCAGGTCCTTTGCCCAGGAACTTGTGGAGACGTTCCGCGCCCTGATGCTCATCAAGGTCCTCGCCGATCCCGGCGATCTGCTCGATGTCGCCGCCGAAGAGGCGCACGATCTGAAAGGACTGGTCCAGGCGCCTGCGCTGGAGGATCTGCAGAGAATCCAGACCGTGCTGATGCGCACCGAGGGGGAACTGGCCGCTTCGCCCAACCCTCGACTCACTCTCGAGATGGGGCTTGTGCGGGTCGCAAATCTCCCGCCGGCGCGCGAATTGAGCGCCTTGGTGCGCAAGCTCGAAGCACTCGAGGAGCGCCTGGCGACAGCCTCTTCGCCCGGGGCCGGCTCCCATGCCGTCCCGTCGCCGCCCGCCCCGCCCCCGCTCTCGGCGCCGCCGCCCGGAAGGGAGGTCCCCTCAAAAAAGGGTGAAGCCTCTGCCTCTTCGGGAGGGTGGCAGGGGCTGGTCGAGCATGTGCGCGGCAAGCGCCCCCTGATCGCCTCGCTGCTGGAGCGGGGAAGCCTTCTCGCGCTCGATCTGCCGAAACTGGAGATCGGTTTCGGGTCCGGCTCCTTTCACCTGGAGCAGATTCGCGACGCCGAGACTCTCCAGACCCTGCAAGCGCTGGCGGAAGGCTACTTCGGAGGCCCTGTCGAAATCCGGATCACGCAGGTCGATGCGAGGAGCGAGGGACGTCCTCTCACTCTTCTGGAGGAGCGCCAGGTCCAGGAGAGCGATCGCAAGCGCCGCCTGAGAGAAGACGCCCTGGCCCATCCGATGGTGCGCAGCGTCCTTGAGATTTTCGATGGTAAAGTTAAGGAAGTCCGCCCGATCGACAAGGGCTATGTCTGACAAAATGCCAGGCTCCGCCGGGCGCCGGTCGCGAGGGAACAACACAATACGCAAGGAGATGGATAGATGTCCAAAGGACTCGGCAACATCATGAAGCAGGCCCAGATGATGCAGCAGAAAATGGCCCGCATGCAGCAGGAACTCGAAGAGCGCCAGGTGGAAGCTTCCGCAGGCGGCGGCATGGTCACGGCAGTGGTCAACGGCAAGCAGCGCCTCGTTTCGCTCAAGATCGAAAAAAGCGTCGTCGATCCCGAAGATGTGGAGATGCTTCAAGATCTCGTGGTGGCCGCCGTCAACGAGGCCGTCAAGAAGAGCCAGGACATGATGCAGGAGGAGATGTCCAAGATCACCGGCGGATTCAATATCCCAGGGCTCATGTGAAACGATGCCGGAGGCTCTGCGTCAGAGGTGACGGGGGCTTGCATATAGCAGCGGTAAAAAATTTTGGTGCGGTTAAAAAAATAGAACAGTATTTTAAATTAGTGGAATTTTTTATTTTCCCATGCTAGACTCCGTCCCGTCTTTGAGCCGTCTTATAGCGGAGTTGTCCAAATTCCCCGGAATCGGGCAGAAAACGGCGGCGCGGCTGGCTTTTTTTCTCCTGCGCCAGCCCGTCTCGGAAGCCGAAGCGCTGGCGGCGGCCATCCGGGATCTCAAGGCCAAGGTCCGATTCTGTTCGCGCTGCTTTCACATCACCGAGAGCGATCCCTGTCCTCTATGCATGGACGAAGGGCGCGATGCGCACCATCTCTGTGTCGTGGAAGAGCCGCAGGATCTGATCGCCATCGAGCGCAGCCGTTGTTTCCGGGGGCGCTATCATGTCCTTCACGGAGCGCTCTCGCCCCTTGACGGCATCGGCCCGGAGGATCTTCGGATCGCCCAGTTGATGGAACGGCTCGCGGGGGGAGGGGTGCAGGAGGTCATGCTGGCGACCAACTTCACGGTGGAGGGGGAGGCGACCGCTCTGTATCTGGCCCGTCTCATACGCCCCATGGGAATCAGAGTCACGCGCCTCGCCCACGGTATTCCGATGGGGAGCGACCTCGAGTTCGTCGATGAAGCCACCGTGAACCGGGCCATCGAAGGGCGTCGCGAAATTTAATTTGGCAAAAACCAATTTAAGCCCGAATAAAAGGCTTTGCATTGGTCTTACCATTTGCGTATACTTCCACGGTTAGCCGGGTACACCTGCCCCTCAGGGGAATCTCATATCAGACGTTCCGTTCATAAAAGCAGTAGGGCGACGAGGTCGTAACCCCATCGATGGATGAGGTGTCGTCGATCGACCCCTGCAATCACGGCAAAGGAGAGGTACATGTCTCGAAAAATGGTCACCATTGACGGAAACACCGCAGCGGCACACGTCGCCCATGCCACCAATGAGGTCATCGCGATCTATCCCATCACTCCGTCGTCGGTCATGGGGGAAATCTCCGATGCCAAGAGCGCGGTCGGCGAGCGCAACATCTGGGGGACGATCCCCAAGGTCGTGGAGATGCAGTCCGAAGGGGGAGCGGCCGGCGCCGTACACGGTGCTCTGCAGGCGGGGGCTCTGACCACCACCTTCACCGCCTCCCAGGGGCTGCTCCTGATGATCCCCAACATGTTCAAGATCGCCGGGGAACTCACCCCCACGGTCTTCCACGTGTCGGCCCGCGCCATCGCCGCGCAGGGGCTTTCCATTTTCGGCGACCATTCGGACGTCATGTCCTGCCGCTCCACCGGCTGGGCCTTCCTGTGTTCCAACAACGTTCAGGAAGTCATGGATTTCGCCCTCATCGCCCAGTCCTCGACTCTGCGCAGCCGCGTTCCCTTCCTGCATTACTTCGACGGTTTCCGCACCTCCCATGAGGTCCAGAAGGTTGAGGAGCTCTCGGCCGACGATATGCGTCACATGATCGATGACGAACTGGTGCGCCAGCACCGCGCCCGCGCCATGTCCCCCGATCGTCCGGTTCTTCGCGGCACGGCCCAGAATCCCGACGTCTACTTCCAGGGGCGCGAGACGGTCAACAAGTACTACGAGGCGATTCCCGCCATGGTCCAGGCTGAGATGGACAAGTTCGCCAAGCTCACCGGCCGCCAGTACAACCTCTTCGATTACGTCGGCGCCCCCGACGCCGAGCGGGTCATCGTCATCATGGGTTCGGCCACCGACACGGTGCATGAGCTCGTCAATCACCTCGTCGCTCAGGGGGAGAAGGTCGGGGTCCTCAAGGTCCGCCTCTTCCTCCCCTTCGATACCGCGGCTCTGGCCAAGGCTCTGCCCAAAACCGTCAAGAAGATCGCAGTTCTCGACCGCACCAAGGAGCCCGGCTCCCTCGGCGAGCCCCTCTACCACAACGTGCGCACCGCCGTCGGCGAGGCGATGAGCGACGGGCTCGTCTCCTTCTCCGGCTATCCGACCATCGTCGGCGGCCGCTACGGTCTGGGCTCTTACGAGTTCACCCCCGGCATGGCCAAGGCGGTTTTCGACAACCTCTCCCAGGACAAGCCGAAGAACCATTTCACCGTCGGCATCAAGGACGACGTCGCCGGAACGAGCCTTCCCTACGACGCCAATTACATCGTCCCCGCCGAAAAGATCTACTCGGCCCTCTTTTACGGTCTCGGATCGGACGGCACCGTCGGCGCCAACAAGAACTCCATCAAGATCATCGGCGAGACGACCGACAACGAAGTCCAGGCCTACTTCGTCTACGACTCCAAGAAGGCCGGCACCGTCACCACCAGCCACCTGCGCTTCGGCAAGCAGGTGATCCGCTCCCCCTATCTCGTCAGCAGCGCCGACTTTCTGGCCTGTCACAACTTCTCCTTCCTCGAGAAGTACGACATGCTCGCCAAGCTCAAGCAGGGCGGGACGTTCCTGCTGAACAGCCCCTTCGGCAAGAATGAAGTCTGGAAAACCCTGCCGCGGGAAGTGCAGCAGACGATCATCGACAAGAAGATCACCTTTTACGTCATTGACGGCGTACGCCTCGGCAACGAACTCGGCCTCGGCGCCCGCATCAACGTCATCATGCAGAGCGCCTTCTTCAAGATCTCCAACATCATCCCCCTCGACCAGGCGGTGGCCGAGATCCGCGACGCCATCGTCAAGAGCTACGGCAAGGCGGGCGAAAAGGTCGTTGCGATGAACAACAAGGCCGTCGACGCCGGGATCGAGAGCGTCGAACTCGTCGACGTCCCAGCCGTCGCCGACAGCGCCATCCGCATGAAGAAGGGGATCTCCGGCAACGCTCCCGAGTTCGTGCGCAACACTCTGGGGACGATCCTCGACGGCAAAGGCGACACTCTGCCCGTCTCGGCAATGCCCTGCGACGGCACCTTCCCCACCAACACCGCCAAATATGAAAAGCGCAACATCGCGGTGAACATCCCGGTGTGGGACAAGGAACTGTGTATCCAGTGCGGCATCTGCTCCTTCGTCTGCCCGCATTCCACGATTCGGATGAAGGTGTACGAGCCCGCGCTTCTCGAGGGGGCTCCCGAGGCGTTCCTCTCCACCGATGCCAAGGGCAAGGAATTCGCCGGCAAGAAGTTCACCCTTCAGGTCGCTCCCGAGGACTGCACCGGCTGCGGCGCCTGCGTCTTCAACTGCCCGGCCAAGAGCAAGGAAGATCCCAACCACAAGGCGATCAACATGCAGTTCCAGCCCCCCCTGCGCGAGCAGGAGGCGAAGAACTGGGACTTCTTCCAGACTCTGCCCTATACCGATCCGTCCCTGATCAACCGCGCGACCCTCAAGGGGAGCCAGTTCCTCGAGCCCCTCTTCGAGTTCTCGGGCGCCTGCGCAGGGTGCGGCGAAACGCCTTTCCTCAAGCTCGCCAGCCAGCTCTTCGGCGACCGTATGCTCATCGCCAACGCGACGGGGTGCACCTCGATCTACTGCGGGAATCTCCCGACCACGCCGTGGACGACCCGCAAGGACGGCCGGGGACCAACCTGGAGCAACTCATTATTCGAGGACAACGCCGAGTTCGGCTACGGCATGCGCCTGGCAGTCGACAAGTTCAACACCTACGCTCTCGAGCTCCTCGACCGCATCCCCGCCGACCATGTCGGCAAGGTCGCCGGGCTCAAGGAGCTGGTCGCAGAGATCAAGGGGGCCGACCAGTCGACCCAGGAAGCGATCGAGGCGCAGCGCGAGCGCGTCGCCAAGCTCGTGAAAGGGCTCAAGGACTGCCCCGACCCAGAAGCGAAGCAGCTCCTTTCCGTGGCCGATTACCTGGTGCAGAAGTCGGTGTGGATCGTCGGCGGCGACGGCTGGGCCTACGACATCGGCTACGGCGGCCTCGACCATGTCCTGGCTTCCGGCGAGAACGTCAATGTCCTCGTCCTCGACACCGAGGTCTACTCCAACACCGGCGGTCAGGCCTCCAAGTCGACTCCGCTCGGCGCAGTGGCGCAGTTCGCCGCCGGCGGCAAGCGCATGCCGAAAAAGGACCTCGGCATGATCTCCATGACCTACGGCAACATCTACGTCGCCAAGGTCGCCATGTCCAACCCCGGCCAGGTCGTCAAGGCGATGCTGGAGGCCGACAGCTACAACGGGCCTTCGCTCATTATCGCATACAGCCACTGCATTGCCCACGGCATCGACATGGCTTCGGCGGTCGAAGGGTGCAAAGAGGCGGTCGCCTGCGGTCACTGGCCTCTGTTCCGATACGACCCGCGCCTTGCCGACCAGGGGAAGAACCCCCTGCAACTCGACAGCAAGGAGCCGACGCTCTCCTTCGAGGAGTACGCCCAGCGCCAGAACCGCTACCGCGTTCTCCAGAAAGCCAACCCCGAGGTCGCCGGCCAACTGATGAAGGAAGCCAACAAGATCACGGCCACCCGCTACGACCTCTACAAGAAGCTTGCGGAGATGCAGGCCGATTGCGGAAAGAAATAGGGAAAGTTTTTTGAGAACCGAAACCCCGACGGAATCTCCCCGTCGGGGTTTCGTATTAAAATGCACGGAAAACTTCTTGATGATATCAAGGGGTGATGCTATAAAAACGGCTGCTGTGTACACTCGCCAAGGAGCATGTGGATGTTCGCTTCCCAGTCCTCCTTCATCATGTACGATGAGGAGTTTAAACGAATTCAGGCTGTCCTGGAGAAGCTGCTTCGCGAATCCAATTCCAAGGCCATCTTCCTGGTTGACAAGAACGGTCAGCTCATTGCCGCCTCAGGCGCTGTCGAGCATCTCGACGCCACGAGCCTTGCCTCTCTGACCGCCGGGAATATCGCCGCCACTGGGGGGCTCGCCAAGCTGATCGGCGAAAAGGAATTTTCCATTCTTTTTCACGAGGGAGAGAAAGACAATCTCCACATCTCCATCATTGCCAGCAGGGTCATCCTCGTGGTGATCTTCGATCACCGCAGCTCCCTCGGGCTTGTCCGTCTGAGGGTCAGAAAGTCAAGCGAGGAACTCGAGGCGATATTCAGCGATCTTGCCCGCAAAATCGCGGAAAAGGAACAAAAGGGCGAATCGCAAAGTCCTTTTTCTGAAATCACCGACGACGATATCGACAACCTCTTCAGCTGACGGGACGGGTTCCCATGTCCTTCATCAATTACGCCTCGCGTGAAATCAATTGCAAAATCGTCTACTACGGACCGGGTCTGTGTGGTAAGACGACCAATCTGCAGTTTGTTTATCAGAAGACCGCTCCAGAAGCCAAGGGGAAGATGATCTCCCTGGCGACCGAAACGGAGCGGACCCTCTTCTTCGATTTTCTTCCCCTCGCGCTCGGTGAAATCCGAGGCTTCAAGACCCGCTTCCACCTCTATACTGTCCCAGGACAGGTTTTCTACGACGCCTCACGAAAGCTCATCCTCAAAGGGGTCGATGGCGTCGTATTTGTTGCCGACTCCCAGGAGGAACGCCTCGACGCCAACGTCGAGAGCTTCGAGAACCTCAAGGTCAACCTCGAGGAGCACGGATACGATCTGGACAAACTCCCCTTCGTCATCCAGTACAACAAACGCGATCTTCCCAACGCCACGCCCGTCGCAGAACTCAGATCCCTCCTGAACCCTGGCGGCGTCCCCGATTTCGAGGCGAGCGCGGTCACGGGAGAAGGCGTCTTCGAAACCCTCAAGGCGGTCGCCAAGCTGATTCTGCTCGAACTCAAGCAAGGAGAGCGCTGAGAAGGGCGGCTTTTCTCTGCGTGCAGTTTCAAGGGAAAAACCCGCTTGACATACATTTCCCCTGCGTGTATAACTCCAACTCGTCTCTATGCTGCACAGGATCTTCAGGGGTTTTACCCCCGGTTCGGGCCGATTACAAGGCCTTGTAACTCAAGGGATCTCAGCAAGGGCGATACCGATCCCCGGTAGCTCAGTCGGTAGAGCAGGTGGCTGTTAACCACCCTGTCGCTGGTT
>JARFUG010000064.1 GCA_029289095.1 Desulfuromonadales bacterium | reverse complement strand
GGCGGACAGCGTCGCTGACGGCGGCCGCAGTGGCGACGTTCTGGACGATGACGCCCACATCCATCGGAAGCGAACCGTTGGGGACCTCGCGGCCGGTGAGAGAAAAAATGAGCTGCTTTTCTCCACCCTGGGGGTATTTGATCTTCAGGGGGAAGATCTCAATGCCGAGAGCGGAGCCCTTTCGGGTCATCAGTTCGATGGCGTCGGGCTTGTTCGCCTCGATGCCGATGAGCGTCCGCCGCACGCCGAGAGCCTTGCGGAAAATGATGATCCCGTCGAAGATGCGCTCGGCCTCTTCGACCATCAGGCGGTGATCGGAGGTGAGATAGGGTTCGCACTCCACGCCGTTGATGATGAGGGTGTCGATAGACTTTTCGGGGGGAGGGCTCAGCTTGACGTGGGTCGGAAAGGTTGCTCCCCCTTTGCCGACGATACCGGCATTGCGGATGCGCTCGAGGATTTCTCCAGGGGTCAGTGATTCGGGGTCGGCATCACGGATTCCGTCGACCCACCGGTCCTCTCCGTCGGGACGAATCACCACCGCCCGGACGGGAAAGCCGGAAGGGTGGGGGCGCGGCTCGACCGCGACGACCTCTCCCGAAGTCGAGGCGTGCACCGGCGCTGAGACGAACCCCTTGGCCCGGCCGACGATCTCTCCCTTGTTCACCCGGTCACCCTTGGCCACGCAGGCCTCTGCAGGGGCGCCGATATGTTGGGAAAGGGGAATGACGAGCTCCTCAGGGAGGGGGCAATCCTCGATCGCCTTGTGAGCCGACCACTCTTTGTTGTCGGGCGGATGGAGTCCGCCGGGAAAGGTCTTCATAAGCAGGAGCCAGGAGTTAGGAGTTAGGAGTGAGGAGGAAAGCAAATCTGGATTTGTATCCCCTCTCCCTCAAGGAGAGGGGACTTTAATTCTGCTCCTGCCTCTCAGGCTTGAACGTACTTCCATCGGGATATCCCTCGCTGAAGTCGCGGATGCACTTGGTCGGACATTTTTCCATGGCCGCACGGGTTTCGGCGGCGTCGTCGTAGATCACGCGCGCGAGGTTGTCTTCCACAACGAAGGCAGCGGGGGCGATCTTGACGCAGATGTTGCAGGCGATGCACCCCGTCTTGGAGTACTTCCGCACCAGGGCCCCCTTGTCATGGCTGTTGCACAGCACGTGAACGGTGCGCGATCGCGGTGTCATCCGGATCACGCCTCGAGGGCAGGCCGCCACACATTTCTTGCAGCCGGTGCATTTCTCGCGGCTGATCACCGCCAGACCGGTGGCAGTCATCTCGATGGCGTCGAAGGGACAGACCCGTTCGCACGTCCCCAGCCCCAGACACCCCCCGGGGCACTCCTTGGGACCGCCCGCCACCCGCTGGGCGGCGTTGCAGTCCTCGATGCCGAGGTAGCGGTATTTGGATGTGGCCTTTTCGCTGTCTCCCTGGCACATCACCACCGCCACCTGCGGCTCCATCCCGATGGCAGTGACCCCTAGAATTTCGGCGATCTGCGAAATGGTTTTCTGCCCGCCGGGAGTGCAGAGGTTCACGGCAGCTTCTCCCGCCACCACCGCCCTGGCATATGCGCCGCAGCCGGGGTATCCGCACGCACCGCAGTTGGCGGCCGAGAGGACATCGACGATCGCCGCCTCCCGAGGATCGACCTCCACGGCGAACTTTTTAGCGAGAACTCCAAGAATGAGACCGGCACTCAGGCCGATCCCGCCCAGACTGAGAACTGCTTCGAGCATGAGCACCCCGTAGTTGGTAGCTGGGAGTTGGGAGAAAAAATCCCAGCTACTTGAATGGGAGCAGTCGTGAAGAACCTTTAACTCCTAACTCCTTACTCCCAACTCCTGCCTTTCACCCCTTCACCAGCCCAGCAAACCCCATGAACGACAGCGAAAGAAGGCCGGCGGTCAAAAGGGCGATGGCCGTCCCTCGGAAAGAACGCGGGACGGGGGACAGATCGATGCGCTCGCGAAGCCCGGCGAACAGGACCATCGCCAGAGTGAAGCCGGCCGCCGCGCCCAAGGCGAAGACGACCATCTCGAGAAACGAGTGCCCCGTCTGCACCGTGAGGACCGCCACCCCCAGCACCGCGCAGTTTGTGGTGATCAGGGGAAGGAAGATGCCGAGGGACTGGTAGAGGACGGGGCTCGTCTTCTGGATGATCATCTCCACCATCTGTACGAGGGAGGCGATCACCAGGATGAAGGCGATGGTCTGCAGGTACTCGATCCCGAAGGGGATCAGGATGAAAAACTGGATGAACCACGTCACCACCGCCGCGATGGTCATGACGAAGATGACGGCCATCCCCATCCCCAGCGCCGTCTCGACCTTTTTCGAGACCCCCAGAAAGGGGCAGATCCCGAGAAAGCGCGCCAGAACGAAGTTGTTCACGAAGACGGCGCCGATAAGGATGAGAAGCAGCTCTACCATGTCTCAAGCTCTACCATGGCTGGGTCGGTTCAAAAATGATGCACGTCAAAAGGATGGCCTGAGGCAGTGACTGGTGACTGGTGACTGGTTTTAATCGGACATTCCAGTCACGAGGCACCAGTCACGGTTTTTCCAGTCACCAGTCACCAGTCACCGCTTTTTCCCGGTCACCAGTCCCCAGTCACGGTTTTTCTCCGCAGGTGCCCCATGAACATGTCCACAAAGTTCGCCTCCCGGTCCCCTCGGTAGACCATTGACGAGGCGATCTCGCTCGCCATGATGGCGGCGAGGTATTTTGCGGGGAGGTTTTTTATCCGATTCCGAAAGCGGGGGGTCTTCCGGATCATCTCCGGCAGGTGCGCGAGGATGGCGCGCCGCATCAACAGGTCGTCCGCGAATTCGGGGTGTTTCTGGAAATAATCGAAGAGCCGCGCGTAATGCCCGTTGATCTCGCTGCTGATCTGCGCCGAGATCTCGGTGTAGAGCAGCGAACCGCCGCTCTCGCCCCGGCGCCGGAAGATCAGCCGTGCCTCGTCTTCGGCGCGCTGCTCGAGGATCTGGAGCACATCGGCGACATAGCGCTCTTTGTTGGAGAAGAATTCCTTCTCGCTCAACAGCAGGTTTGCGATGATCTCATAGGAACTCGAGATGACGCCGCACTTGTTGGCCGAGGAATCGCGCACCACGATGATCCCCCGCTTCTGCAGTTCGACTCTGGCCGCCGGCGTGATGAAGGAGTTGGCTCCCTCGACCACGGCCCGCATCGACGGCGCATCGCTGGAGTCGAAGAACTTCTGCCAGTTGCTCTCGTCGACCGTCTCGGGGCGTCCGCCGGCGGGGATGAACAGATCGGCCGGTACGGTGAAGATCAGGTTGTTGAAGCTGCGGTTGAACTCGTCGACGGTGATCCACTCCTCCTGGAGTCCTTCGGCGGTTCGGCTCACCTTTTTGTAGAGTTCTCTCAGCCCTTCGGTTCGGCGCACGCCCCTGTACAGGATGAATCCCCCCGGATGGAGCGCCTGTGGATCGAACGCTTCGATGTCTTTTTGCAGCACGATGCGACCGAGAGCCTCGCGGTCGGCGCCGGCCGGATCGTGCAGGGCGCCGGTCCCGTCCAGAATCAGGGTGATCTTCACGGCGGGGCAGCGCTCCAGCAGGAGTCTCAGGGCGTTGCCGGCCACATCCCCCCCCGGGCCACCGGTCAACTTGACCGAAAAAGGGTCGCGGTGAACGTCGATCCCGAGCTGCTCCATGGTGATTTCGGCGAACTTGACGACCCCCGTCGAGGTGACGCCGAACTCCTTGTGGTTGATCCCCGCCTTCTTGCTGGAGATGACCCCGATCCCCAGAAGATAGCCGCGCCGCACCGATTGCCGGGCGATCAGCTCGACCATGCTGTCGTGCATGTTCTCGTCCGGCCCGAGTTCGATCGCCTCGTCCTCGCCGTAGTAGTCGACGACACGGGGATCTTTCGCGCGCCCGTTCTCCGTGACGAAGATATCGAAAAAGGCATTGATGAAGCCGAACTGCAGCTTATAGAGGCGCCGGGTGACGAGGTCCTTGTTCTTCAGATCGACGGCGTCCAGGAGGACGACCATTTTCGATCCCCCCTCGTAGATGTCCTTGTTCTTCAGGTGCTGGGTGTGGGCAAGGACGTAGTTCTCGCGGAAGATCGTGCCGGCATTGCTGACGAAATCGTCCCAGCCGTGGGCGAGAACCGTGCGCCATCCACCCCGGGCAATATCGGAAAACCCGATGTGATAGCCGGCGCCGTGACGTCCGAAGAAGAAGGTCACCCGGAAGGGGCGATCGGCCGGCAGGTCGGCGGTGAAATCGCTTCCGAGAGCCTCGAGGTAGGCGGGATCTATACGGAAGGCGAGGGCCTGTTTCACGGGGACGAAGAAATTCGTCTTGAGGGTGTGCGTGATGAAGAGCAGGGCGCAGCGAAAGATGGTGCGTCGGACCTTGTCGAGACAGCGGTAGCCCGTGTTGTAGTCGTCAATGGCGCGTGTGACTTCGGCGAGCGTCTTTTCGTAGAGGGGCTCGCGTTCGGCGATCTCCGGATCGAAACGCGCATGGAAGAGGCGCACCAGCGCGTGCGCCATCTGCGGATGGGCGAGAAAGGCCCGCTCGACGTCTTCGAAACCGAAGCGGTCCGGCTGGTTGTGGGCCAGGTTGGTATGGCAGAACGCCATCATGGCGTTGACGAGGGAGGTCGCCTCGCCCGTCATCACTCCCCCCGTGACGAAGCAGCGGTAGGTGCGCTTGGCGGTGGAGAGGATCTGGGTGTTGTAGAGCTCCGAGCGCAGACGCTTGTAGAGTTCGGAGCTCTTGTCGACCAGTTCGTCGTATCGCAGCCGGATGTAGAAAGTCCCGAAGAAATAGGGGTGGATGCCGTTGCTGATGGTGAGGCAGTAGCCGCGCCTGACGCCGATCTGCAGGCGGTTGAAGACCTCCATGATCTGCGTCAGAAAGTCGTACTCGGGAGGATTGCCGGCTGCGAACATGATCCGGCACTCCTTGCCGTATTCATTCTCGGCGTCGGCCGACTTTTCGGTATCGAAAAAGATGCCGCCCTGCAGGTTGCTCTGGTGGTACATCCACAGGACCTGAGCGACACGTTTGGGCGGAGAGATGCGCACGTAGTTTTCGTTGTTCAGCCACAGAAGGCGCAGCAGGTGATCGAACTGCCCGGCGTCGAAATCCTGGTAGTGTTCCCGGAGAGAAGCCTTGACGGACCGGCGGATGTTCAGGGGAATCTTGACCTCGCCGGCCGAAGCGATCTCCTCGTTGGTTTTGCGCTCGAAATCGAAGCGCTGGACTTCGAGTTCCTCGTCGAATCCGGGGATCGCCCCATAGGACTGGGTGAACTGGGCGTAGGAGATCTTGCGCCCCCGCAGCGAACGCAGAGTGGCGTAGAGCGATCCGAGCCTGTTGAACTTGGCGATCATCAGCCGGTTGTCGCGCTCGGCCAGGACGAGGTGATCTTCGAGGCGCAGATGGTGAAGGCGCAGGGCGAGGGCGGCGATCGCCTCGGGTTCATCCTGCATGGTGATGGGGAAGTAGACATTCATCTTCTCCATCAGCCAGCTCAGGTTTTCCGCGCCCCTTTTGCAACTGGCGCCGATCTCTTTCAATACTGCGGCAGACAGGACGGATTTGGCAGTCTCGTTCATCGGTCTTCCCTCTTTTGGCATACCTTGAAATGGGCAGGGGCCACTCAGGCAGACGAATCCCCGTCAGGGGATGACCCCTTCTGTTTGATCAGCGCCTCTTCCTCCTTCAATGGATAGAGGAGGAAGAGGAGAACGAGTGGGAGGGATTGATCAGATCAGATCGTGAACTTGATCCCCTGCGCGAGAGGGAGTTCGCTGGAATAATTGATGGTGTTGGTAGCCCGGCGCATGTACGCCTTCCACGAATCGGAACCCGACTCGCGTCCGCCGCCGGTCTCCTTCTCGCCGCCGAAAGCGCCGCCGATCTCGGCCCCCGATGGGCCGATGTTGACGTTGGCGATGCCGCAGTCGGAGCCCGTCGCGGAGAGAAACAGCTCGGTCTCGCGCACATCGTTGGAGAAGATGCACGACGAGAGCCCCTGGGGGACGCCGTTCTGCAGGGCGATCGCCTCCTTGAGCGTTTCGTAGGTCAGAACGTAGAGGATGGGGGCGAAGGTCTCATGCTTGACGACCTCGGTCTGCGCCGGCATCTCCACGATAGCCGGCCGCACGTACCAGGCGTCGGGGAAACGGTCCTGCAGGATGCGCTCGCCGCCGTGAACCTTCCCCCCCTCGGCTTTGGCCTGCTCGAGGGCCCGGGTCATCGCCTCGTAGGCCTGGGCATCGATGAGGGGGCCGATGAGGGTTCCCTCTTCCAGCGGATTGCCGATGGGGACGGAGTCGTAGGCCTTGAGGATGCGCGGCAGGAGCGTCGCCGCGATATCCTTGTGGACGATCAGGCGGCGAAGAGAGGTGCAGCGTTGGCCGCAGGTGCCGACCGCCGAGAAGACGATGGCGCGAACGGCCATCTCCAGATCGGCCGAGGGAGCGACGATCATGGCGTTGTTTCCGCCGAGCTCCAGGATGCTGCGCCCGAAGCGCTCGGCCACCTTGATGCCGACGGCGCGCCCCATGGCCGTCGAGCCGGTCGCCGAGATGACGGGGACCTGGGGGCTGGCGACGAGGGCCTCGCCGAGTTCGCGTCCGCCGATGGCGAGCTGCATCAGCCCTTCCGGCGCATCGCCGAAGCGCTCGAGAGCCCGCTCGAAGATCTTCATCGAGGCCAGAGCGCCCAGAGGCGTCTTCTCGGAGGGCTTCCAGATCACGGGGTTGCCGCACACAAGGGCCAGGGCCGCATTCCAGGCCCAGACCGCAACGGGGAAGTTGAAGGCCGAAATGACCCCGCACGTTCCGATGGGGTGCCACGATTCCATCATGCGATGGCCGGGTCTCTCCGAGGCGATGGTGAGGCCGTAGAGCTGGCGAGACAGACCGACGGCGAAGTCGCAGATGTCGATCATCTCCTGCACTTCCCCGAGCCCCTCCTGGTAAATCTTCCCGACTTCCAGGGAGACGAGACGGCCGAGATCTTCCTTGGCCGCGCGCAGCTCCTCGCCGAGCAGGCGCACCAGTTCGCCGCGCCGGGGCGCAGGTACGGCGCGCCAGCTCTCGAAGGCGACGCTCGCCTTGGCGATCATAACGGCCATTTCTTCGGGCGTATTCTCAGCGACCTTGGCGATCAGCGCCCCGTCGACGGGGGAGCGCACGGCGAGGGCGCCGCCGTTTGCGTTGTGCAGATCGAAAGGCTTCAGGATATCGGTGTGAGTCATTTTTTTTGCTCCTTGGGCTGTAAAGCCAAGAGGGGCGGCCGCATCGGATCAGACCGATCGGTCCGATCCGACCTATCCGTCAGATCAGACGCGGCCGCTTTCGAATGAGGTTCAGCTCTTCTTCAGCTTCTCCGCCGCCTTCAGCCACGAGGCGACGGGGGGGATCGCCAGTTCCTCCGATTCGGAGATCACGTCGAGGAAGAAGGGGCCGTCGCTGGCGAAGGCTTCGTCGAGCCCCGCCTCGAGTTCCTCCGGAGTGGCGACCTGGCGCGCCTTCAGGCCGAAGCCCTGCGCGACCATCGAGGGGCTTCCCGCGGTGAAGTCGACCGAGAAGAACTTGCTCTTGGCGTGAAGAGACTGCAGCGCCTTGATCCATCCGAAGCACGAGTTGTTGAAGTGGATCAGCACCGCCGGGATCTTCAGCCGCGCCAGCGTTTCGAGCTCTCCCGCCGACATCCCCAGACTCCCGTCGCCGAACAGGCCGACCAGCCGTGCATCGGGTCGCGCCTGGTGCGCTCCGACCAGGGCCGGGATCGCGTAGCCGAGCCCGCCGTAGGCGCGGGGGATGATGAATCGGGAGCCGTTTCCTCCCAGCTTCAGGAAGCGCGTAATGTATGGGGTCGGCGTCCCCGCGTCGGAGATGACGATGGAGGGGCAGGCAAGGCGCTTGTTCAGTGCCGAGATCACCCTCTGGGGCTTCAGGGGGACGTCGTCGGCCTGAAGCTCGGCTTCGGCGTCGCGCCAGAACTGCGCCCGTGCTTCGTTCAGTTCATCGACCCATGCGGAGGGCTTGCGCGCGGCGCCCCTTCCTCTGAGAAGAACGACGAGATCGGCGAGGACGAGCCTTGCATCCCCGGCTACGCTGAGAGTGTTGTGGAAATTATTGGAAAGGAGCTCCGGGTCGAGGTCGATCTGGAGGATCTTGCGCTCGGGTTTCGGCGAGGGCAACGTCCACTTCAGGGTCGAGACGGAGCCCATCTTGCAGCCGACATAAAGGATGACGTCGGCCTCTTCGACGGCGCGGATCGCGTGAGGGTGAAAGCCGTTGTCTCCGATGACGCCGAGAGCCAGTGGGTGCTCGTCGGCGATGATCCCCTGTCCCGAGATCGTCGTCACCACCGGGGCGGCGAGCCACTCTGCGGCGGCCCTGATTTCGGCGCCGGCCTGGGAGTGATTGGTGCCGCCGCCGGCGACGATCACGGGACGGCTCGCCTGCATCAGGTGCCCCACCAGCTCTTCGAGCGCCTCGCGGCTGCCGCGGGTGCGGTAGGAGGGGTAGGTGCGGCAGTCGGCCGCGCCGTAGAGCGCTTCTTCTCCGCCGGTGAACTCTCCGCCGGCGACCTCCGCCGGGATGGCGAGCTGCACCGCCCCGGGGCGTCCGCTGGTGGCGATGCGGAAGGCGCGGCGGATCGTCTCGGGGAGCTTGTGCCCCATCTTGAGGAGAGTGGAAAGTTTGGTGATCGTCTTGAAGAGCGCCTCGGTGTCGAGCTCGGTGATCGTCTTCTTCCCCTCGCCGGACAGGGCGTTGTCCGAAGTGATGAGAATGACGGGGATCGAGGAGGCGTTGGCCTCGGCCACTCCCGGCACCGAATAGAGGGCTCCGGCCCCGCTCGGGCATTCGCACACGCCGGGCTTGTGGGAGAGACGCGCATACGCATCGGCCATGAACGAGGCCGAGCGCTCGTCGCGGGCCAGGATGTGCCTGATTTCAGGCGCGGCGTCGTGCAGAGCCTCGTACAGGGCGATACTTGTATCTCCCGGCACCCCGAAGACGACCTCCACCCCCTGCTCCTGAAGCATCCTGACGATGACCTGTGCTCCGTTCATATCTCTCCCCTTTTTGCGCGGCGTCTCTTCTTCGGCAAAGACCCGCAGCAATGAATGACTATCGATAAACAATACCGCGCAAGTAACCTTTTGGACACTCTAGGGGAGGTCGGCAATGATGTAAAATACTGTTTTACTTTGGGGGGCAAAGGATTTTTCTATGGATCACGAGAGGAAAGCTTACAAGAGGCGCCTGATGGCAATCATGATGATAGAGGAGGAGAAAAAGCGAGCCCCTGACGGGCTCGCCTTTTCTCCATGGTGCAGAAGATTTACGATCGACTCTCCTTCCAGCGGATGAACGCCTTCTCCAGTTCCACCAGAACAAAGACCACCACCCCCGCCGCCACGACGATTCCCCAATCGCCCCAGCCGATCCCCTCCGTGCCGAACCAGCGCTGGAAGGGAGGGGCGTAGGTGAGGGCGAGTTGGAGAACGATCAGGGAGGCCGCGGCGATGAGCGCGGCGCGGTTGCCGACGAATCCCTTGATGTTGAAGGAAGACTCGATGAAGAAGCGCGTATTGAACAGGTAGAAGAACTGCCCCGCCATCAGGACGTTGACCGCCACGGTGCGCGCCCTCTCGGGGGAGACGCCCGCGTCCAACTGGCGCAGAAAGACCCAGAGCGTCAGCCCCGCGACGAGGACCGAGACGAAGGCGATGCGCCACAGCAGGTGACCGGAGAGGATCGGCTCGTCCTGCTCGCGCGGCGGCCGCTTCATGATGTTTTCTTCGGCCGGCTCGAAGGCGAGCGACATCCCCAGGGTCACCGCGACGACCATGTTGACCCACAGGATCTGCAGGGGCGTGACCGGCATGATCGCCAGGGCGAAGAAGACGGCCGAGACGACGGCGAGGGACTGCGCGCCGCTGGCCGGGAGGATGAAGAGGATCGTCTTTTTCAGGTTGTCGAAGACCGAACGCCCCTCCTCCACTGCCTTTTCGATGGAGGCGAAGTTGTCGTCGGCCAGCACCATCTCCGAGGCATCCTTGGCCGCCTCGGACCCCTTGATCCCCATGGCGATCCCGATGTTGGCGCGCTTGAGGGCAGGCGCGTCGTTCACGCCGTCTCCCGTCATCGCCACGATTTCGTTTTTCGCCTGCAGCGCCTTGACGAGTCGGATTTTGTGCTCGGGGCTCGAGCGGGCGAAGACGTCGCTTTTCATCACCAGATCTTCGAGTTCCTCATCGCTCGCCTTTTCGATCTCCTGGCCGGTGACGGCAGTTTTGCCATCGCCGATCCCCATCTGGGCGCCGATGCTGCGGGCGGTCAGGGCGTGGTCGCCGGTCACCATCTTGACCCGGATCCCCGCTTCTTTGCACTGTTCGATCGCCGTGATCGCCTCGTCCCGCGGTGGATCGATGATGCCGACCATCCCCACGAGGGTGAATCCACCCTCGACATCGGAGTTCTCCAGCGACTTTTTTTCCTTATCGGCCTCCTTCACGGCGACCGCAAGAAGGCGATGCCCCTGGTCGGCGATCTCTTCCATCTTTTCGTGCCAGAAATCGCGATCGAGATCCTCATCCTTTTCGTCGGCCCTCTGGCGCTCGCACAGCTCCAGAACCCTTTCGGGAGCTCCCTTGAGGAAAATGACAGATGAATCGTCGGGAGTTTTGTGCAACGTCGCCATGAAGCGGTTCTCGGACTTGAAGGGAATGGTGTCGAGACGCGGAAATTCCTTCTCCTGCGGCTTGCGCTCGAGCCCCGCCTTGCGACCAAGGACGTAGACCGCCCCTTCGGTCGGCTGGCCGATCAGGCGCCACTCTCCCGTTTCCTTGTCCTTGCTCAGGTGCGAGTCGTTGCACAGAAAGCCGGCGCGAACAAGTTCCTTTAGATCGGCTGCGTCTTCCAGGGAGAGCGCCTCATCGCCGCCACGGCGTATCTCCCCCTTCGGCTCGTATCCGATGCCTGTCACCGAATAGAGCTCGTTCGGCGTGATGATTTTCGTCACCGTCATTTCGTTGCGGGTGAGGGTGCCGGTCTTGTCCGAGCAGATCACCGTCACCGACCCGAGAGTCTCGACCCCCGGAAGGCGCCGGATGATGGCGTTGCGCCTCGCCATCGTCTGCACCCCAAGGGCCAGGGTGATCGTCATGACCGCCGGCAGGCCTTCGGGGATCGCCGCCACCGCGATGCTCACCGCGATCATGAGGAGCTCGCCGACCTGGTAGTCCCGAAAGAAAAGACCGAAGAGGAAAACCACCGCACTCAAGGCGAGAATGGCGGCCGAGAGCCATCGGCCGAACGAATCGATCTTGCGCATCAGGGGAGTCGAGAGCTCCTCGACCTCCGAGACCATCCGGCCGATGCGCCCGATCTCCGTCTTCTGCCCCGTGGCGACCACGACCCCCTCGAGCTGTCCGCTCGTGACGAGGGTGCTCGCATAGGCCATGCACGAGCGGTCCCCCGTGGAGGCATTTTCGTCGACGGGCTCCGTCGATTTCATCACCGGCTCCGATTCTCCCGTGAGCACCGCTTCCTGGATCTGGGCGTCGCGGGCGCGGATGAGGCGAAGATCAGCAGGCACCTTGTCCCCCCCCTTGAGCAGGACGATGTCACCGGGAACGAGTTCTTCGGCCTGTAGAGTGATCTTTTTCCCTCCCCGGCGAACCTGCGATTCGAGGGAGAGCATCTTGCGGATCGATTCGAGGGCCTGTTCGGCTTTGCCCTCCTGGATGAAGCCGATGACCGCGATGATGACAACGACCGCCAGGATGACGATCATGTCCATATGCTCGCCGATGACTCCGGAGATGATGGCCGCGGCGATGAGGATGTAGATGAGGATGTTCTTGAACTGACGGAGAAAGCGCGACAAGGCGCTTTCCTTCTTCCCCCGCTCCAGCCTGTTCGGACCGTGTTCCTCCAGGCGTTTCTTCGTCTCCTCCTCGCTCAGCCCCTCCGAGTCGACCTTGAACTCCGTAAGGACGTCATCGACCTTCCAGGCATGCCAGGGGACAGCGCTCTCGATCTTGCCGGTCTTGTCTTCCGCCATGGGAAACCTCAACTCATTAGAATAGTGTTTTTCATGCCAAAGATTATCATGCCGCAGCGAACTGAAAAGGACCTTGGGTCTCTTTCATGCCTCATCGAGGCGAGCTTGTCAGCGCAAGGACCACGTCTTTCCCGGAAAATTCTGCGGCGGGAGGTGCTTTAAATGATGGCGTCGCAAAAATTCACCAACTGCTGCGTTGCTGCCATTGCTCTCGCTGCTTCGACGTACATAAGTACGCCTCATTGCTCGACAATGGCGCGCCTTGCATTTGGCGCTTTTTGCTTAGCCATCCCCTCTTCTTGCTTTCTTGCGAAAGCATCATAGATAGCATACCAAAGTTTGCATGAGGGGAGGCTTGATATGGATGGCGGGATCCTGACCTGCGGCCTTGGCTTGGGGAAAACTTTCTGACATGGTCTTCCGTCTTCCGTCTTCCGTCTTCCGTCTTCCGTCTTCCGTCTATAATCTCCTGACTCCTGACTCCTGACTCCTGACTCCTGACTCCTGCACTTTCACCCCCCGCCGAAGCTGGGATAGAGCAACATCCCCCCGTCGATGAAGAGGGTTGCGCCGGTAACGTAGTCGGCCTCGTCGCTGAGAAGCCAGACGGCGGCGCGGGCGACGTCCTCGGTTTCGCCGATGCGGCCGTAGGGGATTTTTTTGCACAGCTCGGCGGCCGCTCCCGGGTCTTCCCAGGCTTCCCGATTGATGTCGGTCTTGATGGCGCCGGGGGCGATACTGTTGACGCGGATCTTCTCCGGGGCGAGCTCCCGGGCCATGCTCCGCATGAGCTGCCCCAGTCCTCCTTTCGAGACGGCGTAGTTGACGCGCCCCGCCCAGGGGATCACCTCGTGCACCGAACTGATGAAGAGGATTTTTCCCGCCGCACGTGAGCGTTCAGACACGACCCCCCGCCGGCAGAACTCGCGCGCCGCCTCGCGGGAGCACAGAAACGATCCGGTCAGATTCACCGCCAGCACCTTTTGCCACTGCTCCAGCGACATCTCCACGAAGGGGACATCCTCCTGAATGCCGGCATTGTTGACCAGAATGTCGACAGTGCCGAACGTCTCCACCGCCGTGCGGAACATCTCCTGCACATCCTCCTCCCGGCTCACGTCGGCCCCGACCGTCACGGCATTGCCGCCGCGCTCCTCGATCTGCCGCACGACCGCTTCGCCTTTCTCCCGGTCCGCATGGTAGTTCACCACGACTGCGGCGCCGGCATTGGCGAGCGCCAGGGCGATTTCCAGCCCGATTCCCGACGTTGCGCCGGTGACGAGAGCGACCTGACCTTCGAGTTTCGACATGGAGACCTCCTGTCGGTGGGGTTTTCCCTGGAATGTACCAACGGGGGAGGGGGAGTCAAGAGAGGGCGGACGAAGGGCGGGTGAGGCGCACCGCTTTGCTTGCTTACCCCTCTTCCCAAGCCCTATCGGGCTCCGTCCCAGGTTCAAGTCTGCTTACCTTCATGAGGGCAAGCAATCGTACGGGTGAATCTTGTGTTCGCCCTGTCGCCGGGGTCTTGATCCAGGCTTTCTGGGCATCTGAAGACCGCGGGCGCTGCGCCCCGCACCCCGCCTTACTTTTTGACCGCGCAAAAGTAAGCAAAACGCGTTTCTCTCCTGCGGAGGGCATGACTGTCGCGAGGTCGTTGTGCTTCCTGGAAACGGCCATGCATTCGACAACGGCGGCGCTCCGTTGCAGCTCCCCTTGTGCGGGCTTTTAGCATCGCCCGCCAACGGCAGTGCTGGAGTGACCGGCAGTGCATGGGCTTGTTGTCGGTAAAACCTAAAAACCAGAACCTACAACCAGAAACCTAAAACCCGGCGCGAGATGATTCAGGATTTCCCCTCTCCATGGGGGAGAGGGTGGCCGAAGGCCGGGTGAGGGGGAAAAAAGTGTGCTTTTCGGCAGTTCAAGATCCGCCATATTGACACTCTCGCCCCGTGTGATAGTGCTTAATGTTATTAATATAATAAAATAACTGTAATGTGAAGATGTCTCTTATTAGGAGCCCCCGTTTGCGAGGAGGTCGGTGCTTTCAACTGGTCGAACATCGGAACAGCAATTTCACGGTGAAAGGAGAACAAAAATGGGGCCGAACAACAATCCTCGCTTCAGAGCACGGAAAAGCAAGTCCCTCTTCCTGGCATTCCTGCTGTTCTTTGGCATCGGGATTGCCCCTGCGTTCGCACAGCTTTCCGAAAACTGTATCGACTGTCACGGCACCTTCGCCGAGGTCCACGGGAACGTCAATCACAATGCAACCCCCGGCAGCGGACAGGTGGTGATCTTTGCCGACTTCGACCACGATTCGGCTGCCTGGAACTCCCCAAGCCCCCAGTTCGGCGTCGTCGTCAACTGCGGCACCTGCCATATCCCGGATCTGATCGCCGCCCACGGCAACAATTGCGCCACCTGCCACCCCCAACCCTACCGTTCCCTCGGAACGTGGCAGGGGGGGTGTCAGCAGGGGGGGTGTCATGCCACCTACCACGAAGACTCTATCAAGGCGCATAAGCCCTTCGCCGATCCCTACGCCTGGGACAACTGCGGTCTTTGTCATGGGAACAACTTCCAGGTCACATCGAATGAATGTCTGAACTGCCATGCGACGTACGGAAAAGGAAATCTCGTCCCTCCGGTGACGACCGCCAATGCCCTCGCCACGTATATCGGGCCGGCCAGGATCGACTTCTCCATCACGAGCAACGGCAAGGTGGCTGTGGGGACGACCTTCTACAGCCTGAACGGCGGCGACGAGAAACCCGGCTTGCATGCGTTCGTCAGTGAACCAGGTTTCCACGAGATCGAATTCTGGTCGGTGGACCAGGACGGAAACTTCGAGCCGACGCCGAAAAAAGTGTCCTTCACTGTCACGCAGGACACCGAGCCGCCGACAACAACCTCCGACGCGAAACTGAGCTATACGCAGGGCGGGCTGATTACCCTCACCGCTACGGACAACAGCACCCTCGGCGTGAAGAACACCTACTATCGCCTCGACGACGGCAGTGGGAACGCCCCAATCCAGACCGGCGCAAAGGTGACGATCCCTGCCACGAACGGATTCATCTCCTATACCTTGACCTTCTGGTCCGAAGACTGGTCCGGCAACGTTGAACCTGAGAACATTGTGAATTTCAGTGTAACCAGCGGCAGCGGGACGATCCGTCTCGTCTGGGGCGACAGCGATGTGCTCGGCTCTCCCTGCCCGGATGATCCCGAGGCGTCGGCGAATTGGACCGTATTAGCAGGTAACAGGATCGTCGCGTCGGGGTCGGGAAGCTGCCCGGGCTGGAGCGGCGTCGACGACATCCTTGTTCAGGTCGGCTCGACGCAGTACCTGGTCATCGTCGAATGGTGGGACAGCAGCAGCGGATGGGATGAGGAAACCTGGTTCCCGAACGTCATGGTCACGACACCCGGCCAGGTCGTTCGCCTCAGCTACTAGCAATAGAAGGGGTTCCCCGCTCCATGAGGGGGGGTGACCGAAGGCCGGGTGAGGGGGAAGAGACCCCCACATAAAAGTAAGAGAAAAGGCCCCTACGGGAGCATTTCACCCTGGGGAGACGCAGAGAAGATGTAAATCCTCTCTGCGTCTCCTTTTTTTTGTGCCTGAAAGCTTTCCTCTCCATGAGGGAGAGGGTGGGCGAAGGCCGGGTGAGGGGGAAGGTCTATCTCCATAAGTTTCTAATGAGAGTCAAGAAATCATTTCTCTCCAGGTAACCTGTTGAAATTCCAGCATTAAATATTTCCTAAAAAATTATAAAATAATAATTGACAGTAAATAATGAAATGATAATAATTAACACGCTTGCGCAAATGCACACTTCGCTTCTGGGGGGATACGGTTTGCTCTTTGTGTCGGCATACATCGCTGAAGCAGACATACGCCGGAAAGGAGGTGAAGAGAGCGGGTAAATGAAGAAGGTTGTTCGACCGGGTTCTCCCCTCCCGGATGGTCGGGAGAGCCGACCTCACGAGCCAGGTGGGGAAATGGAGAAGGTTTCGTCACCAACACCAAATGGAAATGAATGGAGGAAGTCGAAATGAAGAAAATGATTGCAATCGCCGCCGCAGGCATTTTCGCCCTGCCGGCACTGGCTTCGGCCCAGATCGTCGGTCAGTGTGCCGACTGCCACACGATGCACAACAGCGAGCAGGGTCAGAGAGTGGCAGTAGCGGGCCTTGGTGGGGCATACAAGACAACCGGTAACGAGGCCATCCAGAATCTTCTGCGCATGGACTGCATCGCCTGCCACGCTCAGAAAATCGATGGCCCCAAAATCGCCATACTCGACGGTGGCAGTCGGGTGCCCCAAGTCTTTCATGGTGATGCTACTGGTGACTTGGCCGCTGGGAACTTTAAGCACCTCGACGAAGGCGGCAACCGCAAAGGCCATAACGTTGTGGACCTCTTCACCATGGACTCGCAAAACCAGCGGAACGCTCCCGGCGACATTCGCAACTTCAACGGCGGACACGACTTCGCAAACTTCACCTGCGCCGGGGCGAAGGGGTGCCATGGCACCCGTTCCCAGGCGATGGGTGAAGGCGTCCTTGATCCTGGCACCGGCCTGTACGCCCCGGGAACGCGAGCCGAGCGAACCGGCATCGCGGCTATCAGCGGCGCCCACCACATCAGCTTCGACGGCGCCAAAGACCCTGCCCAGATCCCGGCGGGACCCTATACTCACAGTGGAGAATATCTGGCCAATAGTTATCGCTTCCTGGCTGGTCTGAAGGGGTACGGCAACGAGGATGATCGCTGGCAGAACCTGAGCTCAACTAGCCACAACGAATACTATGGTTCGACTGCCCCAATTGTTGCGGACGGCTGTAACCGCTGCCATGTCCCAGGGACTGCCACAGGCATAGGTCTCAATGCCCGCTTCACCACCGATTCGACTCTTAGAATCCCTAACCAGTCGATGAGCGGGTTCTGCTCCACCTGCCACGGCAACTTCCATTCCTCGGGCAACACCGGATCGGACTTCGTCGGGGTCAACACTCCTACCCCCGCGGGCGTAGCGGCCGGACTCATCAATCCCGGGATCGGCAACGGCACCAGCGGCGCCTTCCTGCGCCATCCCTCTGATTACGCAATTCCCAATCGTGGCGAATACGCAAACTATACGGCATACAGCATTACCGCCCCGGTTGCTCGTACTTCAGTATTCACCGAGGCTTCCGGGGAAGTCACCCCTGGCACCGATTTGGTCATGTGTCTCTCCTGCCACGTAGCCCACGCCAGCGAACATGACGGCATGCTGCGTTTCGATTATGGCGCAATGATCGCCGGCTCGGCCGAGGCCGGGACCGGCTGCCTCGCCTGCCACACCCTCAAAGGCGCCAGGTGATTTGATTATATGAACATGCGGCCGGCAACCCAAAATGAGCTGAATTGGGTTGCCGGCTCGTGAATCATTAGGTTTTAGATTTCCTGCAGGCCCTCATGGTGGTGAAAGTATTGATTGAAAACAGCCGGTGTCCGAGTGCGCTCGCTTCGGCACCGGCTGAATGTGTTGCGATTGGAAAAGCGTGGCGATTTTGGCAGGAGAGAGTGTGTGATATGGGTAAGAGAATCGATAGGATGCTGGTCTGTAGTGTCGCAACGTTGTCGTTCCTCGGTTTCGCCGCTTCGGCGGCGGCTCAGATCGTCGGCCAGTGCGCCGATTGTCATACCATGCACAACAGCGAACAGGGGCAACCCGTGGCCGTTATGGGAGTAGGCGGCAGCTACCGGACCACCGGGGCCGAGGCCCTGCCGAACCTGCTGCGCATGGATTGCATCGCCTGCCATGCCCAAAATACAGGGGAGCGAATTGTGACGCTCCCCGGCGGAAGCAAGGTCCCCCAGGTTTACCACAACGACCCTGTGCGTGACCTGGCAGCCGGAAACTTCGCGTATATTTCCGGCACAAAGGAAGGGATCGGTCCGGCGAGCAGCCGCAAGGGGCACAACGTAGTCGACCTGGTCGAGGCAGACACGGAACTCCTCTTTCCTCCCGGCTATCGCCACACGGGCGCTCCCTTCGAGATGGGCGGCTTTGACGTGCAGAAGTTCACCTGTGCCGGTTCCATGGGGTGCCACGGGTATCGCGGTCAGGTGCTAGGAACAATAGATCCCGACCCGAACTGCAACCCGGAGTTCCAGGAGTGCGGCACCAGCAGCACTGTCTATCGTACCGGTCTGGCGGCCCTGAGCGGGTATGACGGGGTGGGGACGAATACCTCGCTCCAGAGGGGCGCCCACCATTACAACTATGACGGATTGAAAGACAACGGATTGCTCCCAGCCACAGATTTTTACGCTAACCCTCTGGCCAACAGCTATCGGTTCATCAGGTCTCTTCGGGGATACGGAAATGAAATCGATCGCTGGCAGAATGTGTCCCCAACCAGCCATAACGAGTACGCCGGCGGGTATGAGCACACCCCGATCGGCGCCATCAACAAGGAGACTGACTTCGGGACTACGAATACTTGCAGTCGGTGCCATGTCGGGGGAAGTATCAACGCGGTGGACAGTCGACTCACCACTCCGAGTTCGACGATGACCGGCTTCTGCATCACCTGTCACGGAAGCTTCCACTCCT
>JARFUG010000063.1:6681-18925 GCA_029289095.1 Desulfuromonadales bacterium | reverse complement strand
AGAAATCTGGTGGGCGTTACTGGGATTGAACCAGTGACCCCTGCCGTGTGAAGGCAGTGCTCTCCCGCTGAGCTAAACGCCCTTGAAGGATTTGGTTTATATCAACTCACCTTTTGACTGTCAACAAAAACCTTTTTGGAAGCTATCCTACGACTCGATGCCCGTACGGGCGTGCTGGCCGGAGTTGTAGTAGTGCTTTATTTCGCGCATTTCCGTCACCAGATCGGCGAGTTCGACGATTTCGGGGTGAACGCTGCGGCCGGTGAGGACGAGTTCGGTGTGCCGGGGCTTGAGGCGGATCAGTTCTTTGACATCGTCGAGGGGCACCAGGGCGAAATCGACGGCGCAGTTGATCTCGTCAAGCACGACCAGGTCGTAGTCGCCAGAGAGGACGATTTCGCGGGCTTTCTCGAACCCCGCCTGCGCCAGGGCGACATCGACGGGATCGGGGTGAGAGCGCGAGACGAAGGTATCGCGCCCCACCTGCTCGATGGTCAACTCGGGAGCGAGACGGCGGGCCGACTCGAGTTCTCCGTAGACGGTGCTCCCCTTCATGAATTGGAGGATGTAAACTCTGAGGCCGTGTCCGGCGGCTCGCACAGATAGCCCAAGGGAGGCGGTCGTCTTGCCCTTGCCGTTGCCGGTATAGACCTGAACCAGTCCCAGGCACAATTTTTTCGGCGTTTCGATCATCGAAAAATTCGCTAAAGTATAAATAATATCAACGCAATGCAGCGATCCGGCAGCGCGAAATATAGCAATACCCATCTGAGGTGTCAAGAAGCAGCCCCGATGAACCTCTCGGAATGGTTGTCAAGTTTTCGCTCTGAACGTATCATGCAAAAAAAGCTCTTTCTGTTTGAGGCATCATGAGACCTCGCTACAAATACTGGATATTTCTTCTCGCCATCGCCTTCGCCGTTTTCGGGGTGATCCTGGGAAGTTTCACCGCTTCCTGGTTTCATCTCTCGGGGGAAGAGCGCGAAATTGTTCGCGATCTCTCCTCCAGACTCATTCCGTTTCCGTTCCTGGGAGCGGTCTTCCTCCTCATGATTCTCGGTGGCATGGTGAGCTTTCTCTTCAATTACTACATCATTCCGATTCTCCAACTGGCCGAGGAGACGCGTCTGATCTCTGTGGTCAATCCCGAATACCGCATCGAGCCGCGCGGCGCCCGGGAGATCCGGCATCTGACCGGCATCCTCAACGAATCAGCCGGCGAGTTCCAGAAACTTCGCACAGAGGTGAGGGAGCAGGTTCAGATTGCACGAGCGCAGCTCAGGGATGAGCGCAACCGCCTGGCGGCGCTCATGTCCGAACTTCCGAGCGGGGTCCTGGTCTGCAATTCAGAGGGGCAGATCCTTCTCTACAACACACAGGCGCAGAAGCTGCTGCAGCGCCCCGGCCACCTGATCGGCCTCGGCCGCTCGCTCTTCAGCGTTCTCGATCGCGAACCGATCGTGCACGCCCTCGATCTGCTGCATCAGGCATCCCGGCAGGGGCAGAATGCGCCGAGCACCCATTTCATGATCACGATTCACGAGGGACTCAGCCTCAAGATCAACATGGCGCCGGTCTTCACCGAAGACCTGAACGACCGCAGAATCTCGGGCTTCGTACTGGCCATAGAGAACATGACCCAGCAGATAGAGGCCGAGCTGCAGCGCGATCTGATGTTTCAGACCCTCACCGAGGCGATGCGTTTCTCGACCGGAGAGATCCGTCAGGCGATCTCTGCAATCCTCGGCCATCCCGAGCTTCCCCCGGAGAAACTCAACGAACACCGTCTGACCATCGATCGCGCATCCCAGGCTATCGAGGACCAGGTCCAGTACGCCAAGGCCGATTACGCACGGCACCAGTACGCCCAGACAAAAACGGAAAACGTTTTAGGAGAATACCTTCTCGAGCTCGTGCGCAAGCATCTCGCCCGGAGGCTGCGTCTCGAGATCGAAACGCAGACGTCCCACGATCTGTGGCTCAAGATCAACAGCTTCGCTATCGTTCAGGGGCTGGCGCAGCTTGGCGACTGCCTGAAGCAGGCAGGAATACGGGGGGTTCGTTTTGATCTGGCGAAAGTGTCGGACAAAGAGGCGCGGCTGAAGATCAACTGGCCGGGCTGCCATATGGTCAAGAGCATGCTGCTGGAATGGCAGCGGCGCCCGCTGATTTATGATGCCCACAACCGTCTCATCTCTTTTCTCGACCTTGTCGGACAGCATGGCGGTTGCGTTGACGTCGTTTCAGGGGCGGAGGACGCGTGCGAAAGCCTGCAATTGACGCTTCCGATCGCCGAACCCGGGGGACACTGGAGCGACCCGACCCGCCCGGGAGATCGGCCGATCTATTATGAGTTCGACCTCTTCAATCAGCCCGGCTGGGAAGAGCTGGGGAAAATCCCCCTGAACAAGCTCACCTTCGTCGTGTTCGATACCGAGACGACGGGCCTGCACCCGGCCGATGGCGACGAGATCATCCAGATCGGCGCGATCCGCATCGTGAACGGGCGCATCCTCTACAACGAGACGATCGAACACCTGGTGAACCCGAGACGGTCCGTCCCCCGTGACTCGGTGCAAATCCATGGAATCACACCGGATCTGCTTGTGGGACAACCGACCATCGACAAGATCCTTCCAGTTTTTCACGCTTTCGCCGAGGGGGCCGTCCTTGTGGCCCACAACGCCGCATTCGACATGAAGTTCCTGCGGATGAAAGAGTTTGAATGCGCTCTGCGGTTCGATCATCCGGTCCTGTGCACCCTCCTTCTCTCCTCGGCGCTGCACCCCAACCAGGATCACCACTCGCTCGACATGGTCGCCAAACGCCTGCAGATTCCCATTGTGGGTCGCCACACTGCCCTGGGCGACGCCATTGTCACCGCCGAAGTTCTCGTCAAACTCCTCCCCCTCCTGGAAGCTGAAGGGATCCGCACCCTGGAGGACGCCATTCAGGTATCGGCCTCATCCCCTCTGGCAAATCTTTCGTACGGTTGAAGGGTCGGAAGACAGAAGACAGAAGACAGAAGACAGAGGACAGAAGACGGAAGACGGAAGACGGAAGACGGAAGCCAGGAGCCAAGAGCCGCTTATTCAAAATGATCAGGGCACAACGAAAAAAAAAACGCCGCCTGCTCTCGCAGACGGCGTTTTTTTCATCCCTCATCCCTCATCCTTCATCCTTAGGATTTGTCTCCCTTGACTCCGACGCGCACCGTCGTCAGGGGGACGTCTTTGCCGCTGGCGGCGACGGCCTGCTTGGCGATGGCGATGAGGCCGGAGCAGCAGGGGACTTCCATGTGAGCGACGGTGAGGCTGCGGATTTCGTTCTGTTGCAGGATCGCCGTCAGCTTCTGCAGGTAAGCCTGCCCGTCGTCGAGCTTGGGGCAGCCGATCAGAAGCGCCTTGCCCTGCATGAAATCCTTGTGGAAATCGGCATAGGCGAAGGGAGCGCAGTCAGCGGCCAGAAGCAGATCGGCTTCGCGCAGAAACGGCGCGCTCGGGGGAACGAGGTGCATCTGCACCGGCCACTGGCGAAGCTCCGTGGAGCGGCGTCCTTCCACCTGCGGCTTGTCCTCCTTTGCACGGGAGGTAAAATCGGCCACTCTCGCCGAGGGGCAGCCGCCTGCCGGAGGCTCATTGAAGCTCAGCACGCGGGCCGAAGGGCATCCGCCCTGGGGGGCGGCCGCGGCCGCCTGGGGGGCGTGTGCGCTGTGGGAGAGTGGTGGGAGCCCCTGCTCCTTGAGGTGCTCGTCTACGGCCTCCTCATCGAACTCGTCGGCTTCACGGCGTTCGATGAGGATGGCGTCCATGGGACAATGCCCGAGGCAGGCGCCAAGTCCGTCGCAGAGGTTGTCCGCGATCAGACGCGCCTTGCCGTCAATGATCTGAATGGCCCCTTCGGCGCAAGCCGGAACACAGTCGCCGCAGCCGTTGCACTTTTCCTCGTCGATTCTCACGATTTCTCTAATCATTTCTATCTCTCTCCTCATTCAAATTCTGTATCGATGTGGCGATTATGCCCTGATTCTCAGAAGATATCCTTGACCCGGATCAAACAAGCATCGAAAATTTCATTCTTTAACTCCCAACTCCTGGCTCCTGGCTCCTGAATTCTGAATTCTGCCTAAAACAAGTAATGCCAAAGAAGGTCGAGGCGCCCGCGCATGATCAGTCGGCGTCCTGAAAACCGCATGATCTCACGCACCTTTTCCCGATGTCCAGGGCGATAGCAGTGAATGTGGCAGTGTTTGCAGACCGGCTTCGGATCGAGGGGACATTTGATGCGCCGCGTCGCCGCATAGATGAGAAATTCACGGCATTCGGCGCAGAAGCGATAACGGCGGCCGAACTCAGGAAGACCAAGCGCACCCCACTCGACCGCCTCCCTGATCCCGGCGTGGTGCGAATGGCAATAAACCGACGTAAAGAGGGCAAGAACCTTGATGTCCTTGCGCTCCTGGGGGGTCAGTTCAAATTCGCCGGGGGTCTGTTTCGATTTCATGACGCCGAGGTTAACACATCGGCAGAGGGAAAGCTTTGATGGGGATCAAAAACGCAGAAGTCAGGAGCCAGAATCCAGTAGCCAGGAGAAAGGCGAAAAGCAAAATTTCAAGATCCAAGATCCAAGATCCAAGAAGATTCTATTCTGGCTACTGGATTCTGGATTCTGCCCTCACTCCTTCCCGGATGCCGCCAGGTCTTCCAGCCGTTCGCGGTCGAGGATGGAGATGCGGCGGCCGCGTACTTCTAGCAGTTCGTCTTCGGAAAGCTTGCGGAAGGTGCGCGAGAGGGTCTCGCTGACGGTGCCGAGATTGGAGGCGAGTTGGGATTTGCTGATAGGAAGCTCAACCTCAACAGTATTGGGTCCTGCCAACTCCAGCAGGTAACGCGCAAGCCTGGAGGGGACGTCCTTGAACGTCAGCTCTTCGATCTGCGTCGCGAACTGGCGCAGAAAGCGGGAGAGACCGGCGATCATGTTGATCGCTATCTGCGAATGATCCTTCAGCAGGGTGAGAAACTCGCGCTTTGGAAAAAAGACAAGAGTCGATTTTTCAAGGGGTTCGGCATAGGCAGGGTAGCGACCGCTGCCAAAAATGGCAGCCTCAGCAAAGGTCGATCCGGGGTGGAGGATGTGCAGGATGCGCTCCTTCCCCTCGGGAGAGAGCTTGTAGATCTTCACCTTCCCGGTGCCGACGATATAAAAACCGAGAGCCTCCTCACCCTCCGAAAAGAGGACGTCTCCTCGCTCGTGCTGGCGGCTTCGGCAGACGGAAACGAGGTTGTCGAGGTCTTCCTCCGTCGCTCCGGAGAAGAGAGGACAGTTTTTTATGAAAGTACGCAGGTCCATGGGCGGGCACTGTAACAAAACGATGTGAATTACGCAATAATATTAAGATTTGCCAGTCTTGCCAAACTGCAAAATCTACAAAGCATCACCACACAGGCCACAGAGAAAACCACCGAGAAGTTCAGGTTCAATTCAAAATTCAGAATTCAATTCAAAATTGCCTCTTTATAAACTCGCCCGGGAAATGGGAGACACAGGCCATGACATGGGTGATCGCATCGGTGTCGTAATGATCACCCGATCGATAGGTTTTGAAATACTCGTTGAGCTTTCGCACCTTTTCTTTTCCCTCGCCGACCGCCTGGAGTCCCAGCGACACGCCGTAATTCGTGAAGGCGAAGTGAACGCTGTCAAGCCCGGGGTGGCGGCAGAAATATCCGGGCGGATCGACCCACATCGATTTCAGGACCGAGAGAGAGCGCCTTTTCTGAATTCTCGCCCACATCTCGTCCGGGAAGAAATGCGTCATCCACAACATCATCCCCAGGCCGAGATCCTGATCGACGTGCAAGCTCCGAAAATTTTCTTCGACGATCCGTGCTAAATCGGCGATCTCACCGGCAAGCTCCCCCGGCGCCAGAAGCCGATACACGACATAGCCGTGAAAGGGGTCGAGCGCCCCATACCCATACCCGGGATAGGATCCGCTGAGATCTTCCTCCATTTTCCAGATCACCCCCTTGCCCGGGCGGACAAAATAGGGATGGATGACCCGTGCCAGTTCGACCGCTTTCGCCGCGTATTCACCACGGACGGCTCCAAGCCGGCCCAGGGCGTACATCCACATGGCAAGGTAGTGAAAATATTGTCCGTCCCGACCTGGCGCTTCGCCTATCCGCAACCCGCGAGAACGTCCCAGAACGCGTTCGACATTGTGAACAAGTTCCTCAGCCTCGTTCAGATAACGTTCGTCGTCCGTTTCCCTGTAAAGAGACACGAGAAGGACCAGCCCGAAGGCATCGGTCCAGAGATAGCGCGCACCGTTGGGCCAGATGCCGTTCTGTCGCATCCACGCAAACTTCTCCAGTACCAACGGCAAATCTTTGAGCATTGTATTCTCCTCCTGAAATCACAAAGCCCTAACTCAATGAGAGCAAGCTAACACAGGTCGTCCGCCCGTCAAGAGCCCCGGAGACACTGGAAAACCTCCTTTTCTATGCCAGACTGATAGAGAGCGATCATTCATCAGGAGACGCGCAGATGGCCGGCAAGGAAGTTTTCGAAAACAGAATCAAACTCTTTCGGATCTTCGGCTTTACGATTTATCTCGATCCGAGCTGGATCTTCATCGCCCTGCTGGTGGTCTGGACTCTCTCCGTCGGCTTCTTCCCGTTCTATCACGAGGGCCTCACAACCCAGACTTACTGGATCATGGGAGGCTTCGGCGCCCTCGGGCTATTTGCTTCGATCATCTTTCACGAGTTCTGGCATTCGTACGTGGCGCGACGGTTCGGCCTGCCGATGAAGGGAATCACGCTTTTCATCTTCGGCGGAGTCGCCGAGATGGAGGAAGAGCCCAGACGCCCGGGCGTGGAGTTCTGGGTGGCCATTGCAGGGCCGATCGCCAGCATTCTGCTTGGGGCGCTATTCTATCTGCTTCTTCAGGCGGGTGAAGGATTGCCCACCCCGATTACCGCAGTTCTCGGCTATCTCGCCTTTATAAACTGGCTTCTGGCAGCCTTCAACATGGTCCCGGCATTTCCCCTCGACGGCGGACGCATTCTGCGCTCTGCCCTGTGGAAATGGAAGGGGGATTTACGTTGGGCGACCCACAAGGCGTCGCGCTTCGGCGCCACATTCGGCTTCGTCCTGATCGCTCTGGGCCTGATCAGTCTGTTCGCCGGCAATCTGATTGGGGGGTTCTGGTACATTATTCTGGGCCTGTTCCTCCGGGCGGCCGCCCAGATGGCCTACAAGCAGGTTCTGATGCGCGAGACCTTCGAAGATGTCCCCGTGCGCAACCTGATGATTCAGAATCCCGTGACGGTCGCGCCCGAACTGTCACTTCAGAAACTCGTGGAAGACTACATCTACAGGTATCACTTCAAAATGTTTCCGGTGGTGGAGAGAGACGGGCGCCTGGTCGGGTGTGTGAACACCCGGATCGTCAAATCAATACCGAGGGAAGAATGGGATTATCGCTCCGTTGGATCAGCTCTGGGCCCCTGCGGCGAGGGGAACACCATCACTCCGGACACGGCGGTGAGCGATGCCATAGCCAGCATGAACCGCTCCGGCAGCAGCCGAATGATGGTCGTCGAGAACGGCGCACTCGTTGGGATCATTTCACTCAAGGACATCCTCGGCGCACTCTCGGCACGCCTGGACCTCGAGGGATGAACTTTCACTTCGTCTTCCGTCTTCCGCTCTCTGGCGCTTACTGCAGTCTCTCCGCCTTTCCCTCTCGCTCCTCTTCGGAGTGGACCTCTTTCTCAACAGCTTCAAGAGCCTTACAGATATGCCGAAGGGCTGTCGCGGTAGAGGGATCTTCTACGGAGCGGATGACTTCGCGAATTTTCTCGATCTCATATGAAATGGACATTGCTGTCTCCTGTCGATGAAGTGAGCGTACTCATCAGGTACAAGGGCATTTTAGCAGGAAACGATCTTTTGCAAGGGATTGGGGGAGAATTTTACCGTTATTGGAAATTTATGCAGGGAGGTTGCATTTCCAGATAAGGATGATAATTTTCCAATCAAAGAGCCTCCCCAGACAGGCGCCGACCCGGCCCTGCCTGCGGGAGGCTCGCAAGTTTGCCCCCATGCCTCTCGGTTTTCGTTCATATCGCTTAGTCAGAAGGGAGTTCAATGATTTCAGGGTGCATCGAAAGTCCGCGCACCCTTAGCAGCGCGACCGATGTGGGGAGACGGAAGCGGCGGGGCCCTGCGCTTCCCGGATTGAGATAGAGAAGACCGTTGCGGCGAAAGAACTCAGGTTTGTGGCTGTGACCGAAGATCACTCCATGAAAACCGGCGGCAACCGGATCGAGATCGAGGCAGGAGAGGTCATGGAGAAGATAGAGAAGGACATCGCCGACCTCCACAACATCGGTTTGCGGCAGACGGGAACTCAGGGAACCGAAATCGGTGTTTCCCGCCACAGCCCGCACCGGAGCGATCCCTTCAAGAGCTTCGATGATCTCAAGTGAACCGACGTCGCCGGCGTGGACGATCAGATCGCATCCGCGCAGAATCGGGAACACCTGCGCGCGCAGCAACCCATGTGTATCGGAAATCACACCGATCGTTATTTCTTTTCCGCCTCTGTTCATCTCTGCTGCCTCTTCCTGATCACCGCGGCGCGGATCTCCTCCACGCATTGATAGGGGATGGTCAGATTGCCCCTCCACCCTCCGATAGCGATCTCGCCTCCTTCAATACCGTGGAAGTCCGAGCCCCCAGTGGGGATGAGCCCCCGTCTTCGCACCTCGGTGATACCCCAATCGATATCGTCGTTGGTCGCACCGCCGTTCCAGACCTCCACCCCGGCGAGCCCCAGGGGGATCAGGGCATCGATCACCCGCAGAATTTCTCTGCGATCGGGGCTGATGAATTGAGGATGGGCGAGAACGGCAATGCCTCCGGCTTCTTCGATCAGATCGATGGCTTCGGAGGCGGGGAAGTAGCGTTTGGGAACATTACAGGGGACGAGATAGCGCTGGAAAGCTTCCTCCGAAGTTCCGACATGCCCCTTTTCCATGAGGGCCATGGCGATGTGCGGTCGACCGATCGTCCCCCCGGCCAGTTCCTGTACGCGGGAAAAATCGATCGGCGCCTTTTTCTCTGCGGCGAGCTTTTCGTTCACCTTTTCAACGATTCGCCCGTTGCGCCCCTCCCTGAAATGCTGAAATGTCCTCAGCGCTCTTTCAAGGGGCGGATGCCGGTGATCGAATCCGTAGCCGAGCAGATGGATATCCGCCACGTCTTCCCATACGACAGAAAGTTCGACGCCGGTCAGAACCTCTAAGCCCGTTTCGCGCCCAACGCCCATTGCCTCGTCGATACCGTCGATGTTGTCGTGGTCGCACAGGGATACGGCTGAAAGGCCGGCCCTTGCCGCCATACGGACGACATCGCCGGGGGGATGAAGCCCGTCTGAACAGGTGCTGTGCAGATGGAGGTCTATAAATTTCATGAGATCAGAACCCAAGAGTCTTTCCCCTTTGAACCTTGAACCTTTGTCTTGTCAATTATGCACTGAGAAGAAGGCCTTGACCACCCTTTCACCTTTCATCTCCTGTAAATACCTGCGGCGACACCTTCGATCACAGCAGCTATCGCCAACAGCGGCAGAATCACCAGAAGGTAGATCACGAGCCCCTTCGTCATGCGCGTCTTCAGGTTTTCCCAGCGGGGCGGCTCAAGGATCCATGCACCGACCCAAAGCCCAAGTCCCCAGGCGATGAACATGGCGGGAAGCTCGAAAATTCCGTGCGGAATGAGCCGCCAGAAATCCCACGGCATCAGGCGCAATACCGCGCCCATCAAGATGCCGTTGAAGAGGATGCTGAGCAGCGGGAGGATGCCGAACAGAACTCCTCCGACAATCGACGCGGCGGCCGTGCTCGCGTTTCGCAAAAAGATCTGGACGATGAGTTCTGCGGTGCCCAGGTCGAGAAGATCCTTCACGAATTCACCAAAGGACTGCAGAGCGGCTCCGCCGATTTGCGGGTTGAGCGCTCCAACGATTGCGGCGATGACAAAAGTGACGAATCCGACTCCTATCTGGGGAGAGATGTGTGCAAGATCGTCGATGACCCGGCGATATAATTCTCTCATTTTTCCCTCCTCCTCAATTTCACAACCGAGGCGTTAGAATTGTCATCAGAGCGGATTCCGATACCCTTGCGGAAGAACAGAGCGCTCGCGACCATCGGAAAAGACCTTCTAATCCTTATCACAGGCAGAAGACAAGGCAACCGGTGTCGCCGGGTTCCAAAAAGAAGGGAAACTTCATGGACTCTGATCTGGCCCTCTCGTCATGCTTCGACAAAGAGCGACTTGCTGCCCTTCGCACAACCCTGGCCGAGGTGTCGGAGACGCTGGACGAACTGCAGATAGAGCAGACCAGGCTGCAGGCCGAACTTGCCCTCTTTCAAAACGAGTACTTCCAGCGGGTCGGGCGCCTGTATGCCGAACTCGATGAAGTGCTGGCACGCCTTGCCGAAAGAAGAGCTGCACGGAGTCCTGAGGAAGATTTTCTGGCTGCGGCCCGCCGGAGGCGGAGACGCGCCGAGCGCTCTTCCCGCGAGTACCGCAGTTGGCAGCAGGCGAACGAAAAAAACCCTCCCCCCTCTCCATCTCCCCCTTCGGAACCGGCGAAAAAGCTCTACCGGAAGATCGCTGCTGCGCTCCATCCCGATCTCGCCGAGGACGAAAAAGCGCGAGAGGCGCGCACCCGGCTGATGGCCGATCTCAACGACGCCTACGCCCGGGGGGACATCGGCCGCATGCAGGCTATACTGGAGACATGGGAAAAGAGTCCCGAAGCCGTCTCCGACGACGATCCGGAAGCCGAGGCGATTCGCCTGGAGCGCACCATCGGGCAGTTGCGCGAAAGACTCCGGAATCTGGAGGCTGAAATACGGCAACTGAAAAACTCGGCCCTGTACCGCCTGATGTCGCGCAGTCGCGACGCTTCCCGCCAGGGGCGGGATCTTCTTGCCGAACTGGCCGAGGAAATTAAACGAAAAACCGCGCTGGCCGAGAATGAACTGGCCGAGCTTTAAGGTGACATACATGTATTTCGACGAAGACGATATCGGCGCCATGGTGGAGTCGAAAACGCTGGTCCTGTGGTACGGCCGTTCCGAACTCGCCAGCCGAAGTCTGGACGAAATCGGGCAGCTCGAAGCCGATCCGGAAATGATCAGGCTGACTCGGATACTGAGCGATTCGAAAAGCTGGCCAAAGCGCGTCCGAGCCTGGGAAAGCATTCGTGAAATGGGTCCTTCCATCAAAGGCTGGACTCATTCTCTGAGAGACATCATCTTTCATGCCGACGGCTGGGCGCGCATCTTTGCCGCCGAATCGCTGGCGAATCACGCCTGCTGTGAAGCCGAGGCGGTTCCTGTGCTTCTCATCACTCTCGAATCGACGCTGGAGATGCGATTCTACGACTGGTCGCGCATGGCGTGCGGAGCCATCGGTCGATATCCGAACCTGGCGCGCCCCCTGACGGATCAGGCGATCCCTGCCATGCTCGATGCGCTCGACTCATCTGACGCCAACGTTCAGGGATATGCAGCGCAGGCGCTTGGGAACTGGGGAGAGCGCTCCCGACCCGCCCTGGTCCGCATCGCCGATCTTCACGACGCCACCGAAGACCCCCTGCGCTCCCATTACCGCAGCATTCTTCGCCGCATCGACCCTTCGGTCGAAAATACCCACGATGCGCGTCTCAGCGCTCTGGGTGATGAAGACGAAAAGGTGCGATCGGGGGCGGTCGCTTCGCTGGGAAGAGTCGGCCCTCAGGCGGCTTCGGCCATCCCGCAACTCCTGCCGCTGTCACGGGACGCTTCGCCCGAAGTGCGCCGCAATCTCGCCCTGACACTGGGCGACCTCCAGCAGAGCGAGCAGAGTGTTCTGAATAAGCTGTCGATCCTGACCGCTGACGACCACCCCGCGGTGCAACTCGCTGCAGCCTACGCCTGTATCCGGCTGGATGTCGGGGTGCGGCAAAACCTTGCGCGCCTTCGTTCCGGACTGACGCTCGAGGCGCAGCCGGCACGCCTCCTGGCTGCCTGGGCTTTGGGGGAGGTCGGCGAGCGAAGCCGCTGGAGAAACGCGCTGGCCCTGCGAAAAGCGCTTCGGACGGAAAACGACGAGAAGGTCGCAGCGACGGTGCGCCAAGCGCTCGCCAAACTCGGGTGAGATCAAGCGCTTCAGGTTTCAG
>JARFUG010000063.1:0-6581 GCA_029289095.1 Desulfuromonadales bacterium | reverse complement strand
TTTCGGGTTAAAAGTTTTAGGTTTTACCGACAACAAAGCCAATGCAGTGCCGTCCAAACCACGACTGTTGCCTGCGGGCAATTCAGGGCAACTCGGTCGAACCCATCAGATACCGGTCGACCTCCCGTGCCGCCCCGCGCCCTTCATTGATCGCCCAGACGATGAGGCTCTGCCCCCGCCGTGCATCGCCGGCCGCGAAAAGGCCCGGCAGGCTCGTAGAGAAACGGCCGTACTCGGCACGGTAGTTGGTGCGCCCATCGAGCTCCACCGCGAACCCCTGTGTCGCAGTGCCGTCCGGACCGGTAAAGCCCATGGCGAGAAGAACGAAATCTGCGGCAAGACGCTCCTCGGTCCCCGGGATCTTCCTCGGCGAAAACCTTCCGCTCTCCTCCTGCCATTCAACACGATGGATATGGATCTCCCGCACCCTCCCCCGCTCGTCTGGGTAAAACGCTTCGGCCGTAACCTGGAAGCGCCGCGGGTCGCCGCCGAATTTCGCCTTTGCTTCCTCCTGGCCGTAATCGAGACGATAGATTTTCGGCCACTGCGGCCATGGATTGTCGACGCCGCGTTCACCGGGAGGCTGCGGCAATATTTCGAGCTGCACGATGCTTCTGCACCCTTGCCGAAGAGCCGTGGCGACGCAGTCGGTGCCGGTGTCCCCTCCGCCTATCACTACCACGTTCTTTCCCTGTGCGCTGAGCTCCGGTTGCGCGCCGCCGAGAAGGGAGCGGGTGCTGTCGCTCAGAAAATCCATGGCGAAGTGAATTCCACCGCTTTCCCGACCGGGGATGTCCAGGTCGCGGGGGCGGGTGGCGCCGCAGCACAAGACGATGGCGTCGTACTTCTCCATCAGCTCAGAGAGGGCGATATCCCGCCCGATCTCCGTACCCGGAACAAAACGTACCCCCTCGGCTGTCAGCAGATCGACCCGGCGCTGCACGATCGTCTTGTCGAGCTTCATGTTGGGGATGCCGTACATGAGGAGCCCCCCGATACGCTCGTCGCGCTCGTACACGGTCACCTCGTGCCAGACCTTGTTGAGCTGCGCCGCGCAGGCGAGCCCCGCCGGCCCGGAACCGACGACGGCCACACGCATGCCGCTGCGCCCCGCAGGGGGGCGGGGTACGACCCATCCTTCATCGAATCCGCGATCGGCGATGGCCTGCTCGATCGCCTTGATCGTCACCGGTGGATCGATGATCCCGAGGACGCACGCCCCCTCGCACGGGGCCGGACAGACGCGCCCGGTGAACTCGGGAAAATTGTTGGTCATGTGAAGCCGCTCCAGAGCCTGCTTCCAGAGGCCGCGCCAGACCAGATCGTTCCATTCCGGAATCAGGTTGTATACGGGGCATCCCGAAGCCGCCCCGGCGATGGTAAACCCCGTGTGACAGAAAGGGGTGCCGCACTCCATGCACCGCGCCCCCTGGTTGCGCAGCTTCTCTTCCGTGTGATGCAGATGAAATTCCGCCCAGTCCTCGAGGCGCTCCAGAGGAGCGCGATCGGGGGGAAGTTCGCGAGGATATTCAAGAAATCCGCCGAGTTTGGCCATGAAAATACCGTCAGTTTCAGGTTTTAGATTTTAGGTTTTAGAAGTGATTTTCCTGACAGCCAGCCATGCCGTGCCGGCCAAGCGACCACTGCCGTTTGCGGGCATGCTGTCAGCCCGCGAAAGGGGAGTTCCCACGAAGCGCAGCCGCTGTCGAATGCAAAGCCGTTTTTCAGAAGTAGAAAAACTCGCGACCGTAATGCCCTCCGCAGGAGAAACGCCCTTTTGCTTACTTTTGGGCGAGCAAAAGTAAGGCGGGGTGCGGGGCGCAGCGCCCGCGGTCCTGGTTCAAGGGCAGCGCCCGAGTTTCCCTAATTCCCACTCACCCGAGCACTATCCCTCGCATTCGCCTCGAACGCAGCAACAAGCGCCTCCTGTCCCGCCAATCCCTCCGCCTCAGCCCGCGCCAGGGCGGCAAGCATCCGCTTGTAATCCCTCGGAAAGACCTTGACGAATCTGGGCGCCGAACGTTCCCAATCGGCCAACAGGGCCGCGCCCCTTCGAGAGGCTGTGTAACGCTGGTGCCGTTCGATGAGGATGCGCACCTCTTCGATCTCCTTCGGATCGTCGAGGGGATCGAGATCGACCATCTCCGTGTTGCAGTAATCGGCAAAATCGCCCGCGTCGTCGTAGACGTAGGCAATCCCCCCCGACATTCCGGCCGCGAAGTTGCGCCCCGTCGCTCCGAGGATCACGACCCTTCCTCCGGTCATGTACTCGCAGCCGTGATCCCCCACCGCCTCCACGACGGCGGTAAGCCCCGAGTTGCGCACGCAGAAGCGCTCCCCCGCCATCCCGCCGATGAAGGCTTCCCCCCCAGTTGCACCGTAAAAGGCGACGTTTCCGACGATGATGTTCTCCCGGGGATCAAAAACGGAGGTGCGCGGTGGGATGAGGATGACCCTCCCGCCCGAAAGTCCCTTGCCGCAGTAGTCATTGGCATCCCCTTCGACGCTCAGCGTTATCCCCTTGGGGACGAAGGCCCCGAAACTCTGCCCCGCCGACCCGTGAAAACGAAGCCGAACGGTGTCGTCGGGGAGCCCCCCGGGGCCGAAACGACGTGTCATTTCGCTGCCGAGAAGAGTGCCGACCACACGGTTGACGTTACGGATAGGCAAAGTGGCCCGGGCGGATTCTCCTCCCTCCAGCGTCCTTTCGCCGAGCTTGAACAGGACGGTGTGGTCAAGGGAGGCGTGCAGGGCGTGCTCCTGCTTCCTGCGGCAGGTAGCGGAGGCCTCGGGAGAGACTTCCGGGCGGTAGAGAATCCGCGAAAGATCGATTTTCCCGAGTCTGGGGTGGGCGGCGAGATCGCTTCGCGGACTGAGCAGGTCGGATCGCCCGACGAGTTCGTCGAAGGTGCGCACCCCCAGGCGGGCCATGAGCTCGCGGACCTCCTGAGCGACGAAAGTGAAATAGTTGACCACATGGTCGGGAGATCCCCTGAAGGTATGGCGAAGATGAGGGTCCTGGGTGGCGATCCCCACCGGGCAGGTATTGAGATGGCAAGCCCTCATCATGATGCACCCCAGCACCACCAGGGGCGTCGTGGCGAAGCCGAATTCCTCGGCGCCAAGCAGGGCCGCGACGACGACGTCCCGTCCGGTCTTGAGCTGCCCGTCAGTCTCAATCACGATGCGGTCTCGCAGTCCGTTCAGAAGGAGGGTCTGGTGGGTCTCGGCAAGACCCAGCTCCCAGGGGAGCCCCGCCGACTGGATGCTCGTCAGGGGCGAGGCGCCTGTCCCTCCCTCGTGTCCCGAGATCAGGACGACGTCTGCCTTCGCCTTGGCGACACCGGCAGCGATGGTGCCGACCCCCACCTCCGCGACGAGTTTGACGCTGATGCGCGCCTGGTTGTTCGCGTTCTTCAGGTCGTGAATCAGTTGGGCGAGATCCTCAATGGAGTAGATGTCGTGATGCGGCGGAGGGGAGATGAGTCCCACTCCCGGCGTCGAATGGCGCACCCGTGCAATGGGGGGATAGACCTTCGCACCCGGGAGCTGGCCCCCTTCACCCGGCTTGGCCCCCTGGGCCATCTTTATCTGCAGTTCGCGGGCATTGACGAGATAGTGGCTCGTCACCCCGAAACGCCCTGAGGCTACCTGCTTGATTGCGCTGCTGCGGCTGTCGCCGTTGGGAGACCGCTGGTAGCGGGCGGAATCCTCCCCCCCCTCCCCCGAATTCGACTTGCCGCCGAGACGGTTCATTGCAATGGCGAGGGCCTCGTGCGCCTCGAGGCTGATCGATCCGTACGACATTCCCCCCGTCTTGAAGCGCTTTACGATCGACTCTGCGGGCTCGATATCCTCCAGCGGCAGGGGAGCGGCAGGAAACCTGAAATCGAGAAGAGAGCGCAACGATGCTGTCAATCGGCTCCTGTCGTCGGCATGGGTTGAGAATTCCTTGAAGAGGCGGTAGTCGCCCCGGCGGCAGGCCTCCTGCACCAGGTGGATCGTCATCGGCCCGAGTTGGTGGGGCTCGGCCCCCTGCCGCCACTGGTGTTTTCCTCCGGGTGCGAGCCCCTCGTCGGGATCGCGCCGCAGGGCGAAGGCACGCCGGTGACGCGCGAGGACATCGCCGGCGATGTCCTCCAGGCCGATGCCCCCGATGCGCGACGCAGTCCATGTGAAATAGCTGTCGACAACCTCCCGGCTCAGCCCCACCGCCTCGAAAATCTGCGCCCCCCGGTAGCTCTGGATGGTCGAGATCCCCATTTTTGCCATCGTCTTAACGACCCCCTTGGCGGCAGCCTTGAGGATGTTCTTCACCGCCGTCGGAAAATCGACCTCTGAAAGCAGACCGGTGCGGATCATCTCTTCGAGGCTCTCGAAGACGAGCCAGGGGTTGACCGCCCCGGCCCCGTAGCCGATGAGCAGTGAAAAATGGTGCGTGTCGCGCACTTCCCCAGACTCGACGACAATGCCGACCAAGGTCCGCGTTCCCTTGCGGATCAGGTGATGGTGCAGACCCGCCGTCGCCAGCAGCGCCGGAATCGGAGCCATTTCCGCACAGATCCCCCTGTCGGAGAGGATGAGCACCGAGGCCCCCTCGGCGATGGCGTGGTCAGCCTTCCAGAACAGCTCGCTCAGAGCCCCCTCGAGCCCTTCCGCCCCTTCGCCGACGGCGAAAAGGATCGGGAGAGTCGTCGCTTTGAGCCCGGGCAGGTCGAGACAACGCACCTTCTCCAGAGCTTCGTTGTCCAGAATGGGGATCTCGAGCCGAAGCTGACGGCACGATTCGGGTTCAGGGTGGATCAGGTTGCGCTCTGCGCCAAGAGTGAGACGAGTCGAGGTGACGATCGCCTCGCGGATGCTGTCGATGGGGGGATTGGTGACCTGAGCGAAAAGCTGCTTGAAATAGCTGTAAAGAAGCTGCGGCCGCTCCGACAGGACCGCCAGCGGGGCGTCGTTGCCCATCGATCCGACCGCCTCGACGCCGTTTTTCGCCATCGGTGCGAGCACCGTGCGCAGGTCTTCGAAGGAGTAACCGAATACCTGCTGGCGCTGAAACAGGGTTGCCGTTTCCCCATTGCGCCGGTGGGGAGCCGCGGGGAGTTCTTCGATCTTCACCAGGTGCTCGTCAAGCCACCGGCGATAAGGGTGGGCTCGGACAATCTCCTCCTTGATCTCTTCGTCCGGGACGATGCGTCCCTTCTCCGTATCGACCAGAAACATCCGTCCCGGCTGCAGCCGTCCTTTGCGCACCACGCGCTCGGGAGCGACGGGGAGAACCCCTGCTTCCGATGCCATGACGACGAGATCGTCGCAAGTGACGTAGTAGCGGCAGGGGCGAAGTCCGTTGCGGTCGAGCACCGCCCCGATGCGAATCCCGTCGGTGAAGGTGATGGCAGCAGGGCCGTCCCACGGTTCCATGATCGAGGCGTGGTATTCGTAGAAGGCCTTCTTCTCGTCGCTCATCTGCCGATGCGCCGCCCACGGCTCAGGGATCATCATCATGATCGCATGCGGGAGGGAGCGCCCGGAGAGGTGAAGAAATTCGAGACAGTTGTCGAACATCGACGAATCACTCCCCTTCTCGTCGATGACCGGCAGGATCTTCGCCCAGTCCTCCCCTTTCACGCGGCGCGCCACAAGGGCCTGACGGGCATGCATCCAGTTGACGTTGCCGCGCAGCGTATTGATCTCGCCGTTATGGGCGACATATCGATAGGGGTGAGCGCGAACCCAGTTAGGAAAGGTGTTGGTTGAAAAGCGCGAATGCACCAGTGCGAGGGCCGACTTGATCTGGGGATGGCGCAGATCGAGATAGTAGCCGGGAAGCTGGCGCGGAGTGAGCATCCCCTTGTAGACGAGAGTCCTTGCGGAAAAACTGCAGATATAGAATGTCTCTTCCTGGAACGGCCCCATCGCCCGCACCCGGTTCACCAGGTTGCGGCGGCAGACATAGAGGCGGCGTTCGAACTCGAGTTCGTCCGTCACATCCTTGGGGCGCCGAACGAAAAGCTGCCGGATCACCGGTTCGAGATAAAGCGCCCCCTCTCCAAGCATGCTGTTGTTGGTCGGTACGGTGCGCCACCCGAGAAAGACAAGGCCGTGCTCGGCGACCACCTGCTCGGCGAGGCGCTCGCAGCGGTGGCGCTCCTGCCGGGAGCGGGGGAGAAAAATCATGGCGACGGCGTAATCGCCCGGAGGAGGCAAGGAGATCGACTCCTCGGCGCACTCCTCGGCGAAGAACTCGTGGGGGAGTTGCATCAGGATGCCGGCGCCGTCTCCGGTATCGGGATCGCACCCGACGGCGCCGCGATGCTCCAGATTTCCAAGAACCTCCAGCGCCTGGCGCACCAGGTCGTGCGTGCGTTCGCCCTTGACGTTGACGACGAATCCAACGCCGCACGAATCGTGCTCGTACCATGGATCATAGAGCCCCTGGGGGCGCATGGATGTCATGAACGACGGCATGGAATCTCCGGAGAGCGGATTAGAATCGAGGGGAAAGTATAGCAGGGAAATGAGGAAAAATTAGGAGGGGGGAATAGATTCCAGCTTAAATTTCAAAATTTCAAGAACGTCCC